>CASECL010000201.1 GCA_949286445.1 uncultured bacterium
CTTGTTTCTGCGGTGTATTTTCTTCTTTCCATTGCTTCAATTGTGAAATTGAAGCAATGTTACCCCGAAAAGGTTTGGAAATGGATGGGAGCGGGAAGGAAAGAACCTTTCCTTAAAAGGTTTTTCCTTCCCGCAGCAACTCTTTAAAAAAAACTATTTGGGAAAAATGGTTTACAACTGAGGTGCAGTTCCCGGGCTGCCTTGCTGACGTCCGGCACATAAAAATCAGCCTGAAGCGGTGATTTTTTCCCCAGAATCCGGACCGGTTTTCCTCCGGAAAGGCGTTCTGCCAATTCCTTTATGCTGATTGCTTCCGGTGAACCGACGTTATAAATTTCTCCGGTTCTGCCGTGCAGCAGCAATGTCATAATCCAGTTTGCCAGGTCGTCAGCGTCGAGGTAACTTCTTACGGCTTTGCCGTCTCCGGTTATGGTCAGGCAATCTTCTTCTGCCGCCTGGCGCAGAAAGTTCTCGATGGCAAAATGGGAATTCCGGGGCAGATGGCGGCCGTAAAAGGTGAAAAACCGTCCGATAATACAGGGTATGCCGGACTGCAGACAGAGTTGCTCTGAAGCAAGTTTTGCCTTGCCGTATGGGGTTTCCGGCGAAGTCGGGGCGTCTTCCCGCACCGGAGCATAGAATTTACCGTAAACCGCTCCGGAACTGATAAAAAGCATGCGTTCCGCCCGGCAGGTACGGGCAAAATCCAGCACCCGGATTGTTCCGTCCCTGATGGTGGAAACCATCTCATCCGGAGCTTCTTTTTCCTGTTTCAGGCTTGCCGAGGCGGCCCCGTGAATAATGTAATCGTATTTCCCTGCCGGAAAAGCGAAGTTCCTCACATCGCCCTCCAGCAGCCGCAGGCAATGAATTTTTCCTGCTTCCGGGTATTCCCGGAGAAATTTTTCTCCATTGCGGGTGAGCAGGCAGAGTTCAGATGCCGTCGAAAAATCTATAGTATCAAGCAGGCTTCTGCCAAAAAAACCGGTCCCGCCGGAAATAAAAATTTTCCTGCCATTCAAGTTGTAATTTTTCTTTTGCATGAATTGAATATCGCCAATGGACGTAAACCGGATGCTGTTCCTGGATATAAGTTATGAATATACCGGAATATCATTTTTCCGATAAATTCCCTGCCGTTAAATACAGATCAAGTAATTCCGGAAGCAGACAATTCCGTGTTCCGCCGGCACCACTTTTTTTTGAATGCCTATTCGGAACGCAGTACCGTTATCGGATTCTGCTGTGCCGCCTGCCAGGCCGGATAAGTGCCGAAAATAATTCCGACTACACAGGAAATTACCAGCGACAGTACCACGCTCCACCAGGCATATACCGTGGGCATCGCGCTGTAATAGGTAATGATTTTGGCTATTCCGACGCCGAGGGCGATCCCAAGCACTCCGCCCATGGTCGTCAGAAATACCGTTTCAATCAGAAACTGCATGAGAATATCCGCCTTTTGCGCGCCCAGTGCCCGCCGGGTACCGATCTCTTTGCGCCGCTCAAATACGCTTGCCAGCATGATGTTCATAATCCCGATACCGCCTACAATAAGCGATATGCCGGCAATTGATCCCATTACGATAGTAAAGATATTCTGAGTCTGCTCCTGCTGCTTGAGCAATTCCAGCGGCACCACAATATCCCAGTCTTTGGTCTGACCGTGAACGTTGTTAAGATATCCGGCGATACGCTTGGCAGTGTTGTCAATGTAGGTGGTATCATTTACCTGCACCAGAAGCACGTCATAGTCGATTTTGGTAATCTGGAACATCCGGGCTTCTTTGGTGAAGGTGTAGCTTTTAAAACACGCCCGCGCCGTCGGCATGGGAATTAAAATCATGTCATTTTGTCCGCCTATTCCCTGATATTGGGAATTGTACGGGTTGTCCAGAATTCCCACCACCCGGAAAACATAATCCTCCACCCGCACTGTCCCGCCTACAATATTGGTGCTGCCGATGGGAAATAAAGTGCGTTTGACATTTTTTCCGATAACGCAGACCATATTTTCCTTGGTAAAATCAGTTTTGCTGAACCAACGGCCGCTTTCAATTTTGGCAGGAGAATTTTCCAGAAATCCAAAATCGCACCCTACCAGCTGTAAATCAGTGCGCTGCAATCCTTTGAGTACTTTTTTCCTGGAGTTGAACAACCCGGTGATTGAACTGACGTTATCCATCTTGCCGATGTGGGTCAGATCCCGGGTGGTAAGTCCGTAACTTTCCACCACACTGGCATTGGTGCTTCCCTCGCTCACCCCGATCCGCGACGGCTGTTTGGAGAAAAGCAGAATTTTATCAATACCCATGGACTCGATCTGAGCCAGGGCGGAACGCTTCGCTCCTTCTGAAATCGCCAGCATGGCAATCACGCTTCCTACGCCGAAAATAACTCCGAGACTGGTCAGAATGGAACGTACTTTATGCAGCAGCAGATTGTGAAATGACATCCGCAGCAAATCACTCATTAACATCATGATGGAATTCTCTCCCATTCAAATGGCGTCGGATCAATTCTGCCGTCCCGGAGCCGGATTATCTTATCATAATGCGGTCCGAGTGAAGGATTGTGGGTTACCATTACAATAGTTACACCGTCATCGTCATTGAGACGATGAAAAAGTTTCATAATCTCATCGCTGGTCTTTTCATCCAGGTTTCCTGTCGGTTCATCCGCCAGAATAAATGCCGGATTATTGCTCAATGCCCGGGCAATCGCCACCCGTTGGCATTCACCTCCGGAGAGCTGGGTCGGCCGGTGGCCGAGCCGGTGGCCGAGTCCGACCTGCCTGGCCAGTTCCAATGCCCGCTGCCGGCGTTTGCGCGCTGATACCCGGGCATAAATCATCGGTACTTCAATGTTCTGTTCAATGGTAAGATGCGGGAAAAGATTGAAGCTCTGAAAAATAAAACCGATCTTCCGGTTTCTTATTTCTGACTGTTCATAATCGGAAAGCCGGCTTACTTCGATATTTTCCAGCCGGTATTCCCCGCTGGTGGGCACGTCAAGCATGCCGAGAATATTCAGAAGCGTGGACTTGCCGCTGCCGCTGGAGCCGATAAATCCGACGAATTCGCCGCGTTCGACTTCAGCGTCAATACCTTTCAGTACCGGTACCTGAAGTTCACCGGTAATGTAGGTTTTGAATATTTGTTTCAGCTCAACAATATTATCCATAGAGCGGTGTTTTTTGTCCTCGACAATGTGTCCGTTATTTTGCTGTTTTTAACGCCTTGACGCTTAAATAACTATCCGTTATTTTTCCGTTATTTCGTTAATTTTAACCGTTATTTTACCTAAAAACATCATAATTAACTCCGATTGCATAAGCCGTATGCCTCTTCCGTTATTTTGTCGTTCACGCCGGATATTCAGTCTGGAACGGACCAGCAGGAAACATGAAACGGCAACTTCAGCAGAAAGCAGGCAGCTCTGCGGAAAAAATACAGTTATTTTCCTTCACCCGATTTCTGATAGGGACGGTACAGGCAAACCGAATCCCCCTCTTCCAGTCCGCTGGTTATCTGGACAAAGTTATCATTGGCTTCACCTATGGTAACATCAGTTTCCACCGGACCGGACGGCGTGTTGCGGTAGACAAAGAACCGGTCTTTATCATCGAAAACCGCTTCCACCGGAACAAAGAGAGTGTCTTTTATCACCTTGGTTATGACATTAATTTGCGCGCTCATACCGTTTACGAGGCGGGGTGATTGTTTATCCAGCTTGATCTTGGTTTTGTAAACTTTGGGTGAAGAACTGTCCCAGTTGACCAGATTTACCGGCAGAGTATCAATGTGCATAATCTCGCCCTCAAATTTCTCTCCCGGCAGCGAATCCGGGAAAATATAGGCCCGGTCACCCAGACTTACCTTGCTCCGGTACTGCTCCGGCAGGTCGAAGTCCACCACCAGATTGGACATTTCCGGAATGGTGAAAAGAACCTGTCCCTTCCATATTTCCAGCCCCGGTTTGACATCAATATTTCCCCATCTGCGATCCGGGTCGGCATATATAACCACACCGTCTGCGGGAGCGACAATAACCATCATTTTCAAATACTCACGATGTCGGGCCAGCTGATCGCGCACCCGTTTGATCCGCCGCTGGAGATTGGCGATGTGCTTGCGTTTCTGAACCACCTGGGATTCGGTGGAAATTTTGGTTTTCCGCAAATTCAGCTTGGCCTGATCGTAGGCGTTTACCAGACGGGTCATTTTGCTGGGGTGATCATAACGGCGGAACACCTTGCGGTTATCTTCCGCCAGCGAAAGAGAATTTTCCGCCTGACTGATTTTCTCCTTGGCCGCGGCAAGCTGTTTTTTACGTTCTTCTTCAGCATTTTCATCTGATGAACTGGCCGTGTCGGAATCACGCAGGGCAATGTATTCATCTTTTGCATCAGCCAGGGCATTTTCGGCATTGGTAATAGCCAAGTCCAGCTCGTCGCGTTTACTCGCCCGCTCAAAACGACGGTATTTACGCAGTGCATCGTCGGCCTGGAGCAACTGCTCTTCTGCATTTTGAAGCGAAGCAGCATTGGTGGACTCAAGAATTTTTTCTTCTTCGTAAGCCACCGCAAGTTCTTTAGTCAGGTTGTCCAGTTCAATAACGTAGTTTTCAATCTGTTCCTTGAGGTCATCAGTCTCAAGTTTGGCAAGAATATCGCCTTTTTTCACCTTGCTGTTTTCATCAATGACCCAGAGGATTTTAGTTTTGTAGTTGGCTTGAAGCGCAACTTTATGCTTTTTACTGGCATTGATATAGCCGCCCTGAAACAAGCCGATCACCAGATCGTCACGTTTGACAGTAAAGTTGCGGTCGAGTTCGTCATTCTGCTGCGAAGATTCTCCAGCGGCACCGGATGCGACTGCTTTGCGATGTCTGTAATAAAAATACCCTCCCGCGCCGCCTGCAATAATTACCAGCAGCAATAAAACAAGAATAACTTTTTTCTTTCTGGTCATTTTTTCAATTCAGTTTGAGCTGCCTCGGAAGCATTCTGGTTATTGGTTTCAACGGCTGCCCCGGTGCTGCTGTCAACTGCACCGGCCTGCGGGGAGGCGGCTGCCGGAGCAGTTTCAGGCGCAGTTTTATCTGTGCCGGAAGCAGCTGGCGGAGCTGCTGATTCAGCTGCCGCCGCGGCCGGTTCAGTCGCTGCGGCAACGGTTTTTACGGGAATTGCTCCGGAATTATCTTCCGGCACGGATTTTTCTTTTGTTCCGGATTCAGTTTTAACTCCGGATTTACTGCTGTTGAACCAGGAATCAATCTGTGCATCAATATCCAGACGGAAATCCTTGCGGTTCTTTTCCTCCATGCCGGGCAGAGCATCCCGGACCTCTTCCTCAAGATCCTCGGCGGTACTCCGGTGCATCGGGAATGAATTCATACTCTTGAGCAGCCGGCCGAGGTTTTCGCTGGTCGCGGCATTTTCATCCGGATTGTAGAAAATGGTGCTGTATTCTTCATCCGCAGGAATGATATGCACCTTCATAAAGAAAATCAGCTGGGTGACTTCTTTGGTGAGTTTTTTACCGGTAAAGAGTTCTCCGATGAAAGGAATATCGCTTATAAAGGGGGTGCGTTCCTGCATCATGGCGTAATTGCTGGAATAAAGTCCGCCCAGCATCACCACCTGTTCGTTGCGCATACGCAAATAAGATTCAATGGTACGGATGGAAATAATCGGCACGGAATAGGCGGTATTGGCGGATTCCACCGTTTCATAACTGGAAATATTGGATACTGACGGCAGAACCCGCAGCGTTATGGAATCATCAGAGATGAATTTGGGTTCTACCTCAAGCGATACACCTACCCGTTTGAATTTGGTGGTGAAACTGGTGGTACTTGAAGTGGCGTTGAATTCCTGAATCGGCACATCAGAACCGGTTTCAATACGGGAGGTCTCGTTTCCGGTAATCAGAATATTCGGAGATGAAAGCACCTTGGCGTCATCTGCGGTCCGCAGCCACTGGAAAGCCAGAGAAAAATTATTGTCTCCGGAGTTGAAGTTCCAGGCCGTCCCGAATCCGGTATTGGGCTGGGAGCTTTGTCCCGGCACATTTCCGGACGCGCCAATGCCGCCGTGTTCATTTCTCCAGTTGAAAGCAAAATTGCGCTGCACACCGTCAGTGAAAGTAACTTCGACAACTTTGGCCTCGATCAATACCTGCGGTGTAGGTATATCCATAGCCAGCAGCAGCTGACGGTATCCCTCGACATCTTCTGCCGTAGTACTGAGCACCAGAATATTCTGTTCTGCCACACATTCCAGATAAGTGGCTCCTGCCACCACACTGTCGAGGGCATTGAAGACCTGTTTTACCGTGGTGTAGCGGGGGCGGAATACCAAGGTGGCGCGGTCTTTACCGGATTTTATTATTTTGCAATACGGCGGCTGTGCCTTCTGCCTCATCTTTTTCAATGCGATTGAACTTGAAGGATTGGTCAGCATTGCGCTGAGTTCTTCCACCACGTTTTTGACATTTTCTTTTCCCTTCTTCACGTCTTCTTCGGTACGGACTACCGGTGGGGGGTCAATAATGGTGGAACTTTTTACCGGCTCATCGACTGCTCCGGCCGCGACAGCGGAAAGAAACATCGCGGAAGACAGAACTACCGGAGAAATCCCTTTTTTCAGTTCAAACAGTGATTTTTTTGTCATTTTTATAATCCGTGGAAAAGGTTTTGGTTGTTATCAAAATTCCAAGTACTTTAACACCGGAATGTTTTTTTTGCAAGGGATAATAATGATTAATTTTGTTTTTTTCGCGCTTTTTTATAAACAAAGTTCCGGATTTTACTTTCTCGGAATTCAATCTGGGGGAAAAATATAAAGCCGATGACCGGGAAATGTTACAAAAAAATTATATAATAATATTATTATAAACAAGTTACTACATTATATCCAATAAGTGATTTCACATGAGGGCCGTTGTTTTGTTTTACCTGGAATAGAATGCCTGCGAATGCTCCGGCAGCGTTTTTCCTGACACTGGATGGAAAGTTTTGAAAAGTTCTGCCGGCATTTATTTTACAGGATTTTATTGACCTGGCATCATAAATGCCGCGGCAGAACTGAAAAAAGAGAAAGTTAGAAAGGGAAAGAGATTGCCTGCCCATGAAGTAAATATTGTACCCGGGCAGAATAAAAAAGGGCAAAAAAGACACAATAACAAATAACAATCCAGTTATTATTTGCATGAAAATACTTGTCATTGTAAAAAAAGGTGTTATATTCCTGTTTTGGACCGGACAGGTCGGCAGATTGATTTTTCACAGTTTCACAGGTCTGGAAATGAAAAATTATTTTTTACTGGCAGTTTCAGGCATTCTTATTTCCGGGGGTTTGACCACTTCCTGCCGGATTGCGGATGATATTATTTTTCAGCCTGGCAGTTTTCAGAGGGTGCCATCTGCTGATATGCGGATGCTGGAGGTGGATGACGGGGTTGAAATCGCACTGCTTCCGGCGATTAAGCCGGGGGCGGAGTATCTTATATTGTACAGCCACGGCAATTCGGAAACACTGTTTGATCTGGGATACCGTTTCAAAAATTACAATGATCATGGTTTTTCGGTATTAGGCTATGATTACCGGGGATACGGAGCCTCGGGTGGGGTGCCGAGTGAAAAAAATTGTTACTCTGACATTGAGAAAGTTTATGATTATGCGGTAAATGAGCTTAAATATCCGCCGGAGAAGATAATAATTTACGGGCGCAGCCTGGGCGGCGGCCCTGCCACGGAGCTGGCATTGCGCCGTCCGGCGGCGGCATTGGTGTTGGAGAGTGCTTTTACCAGTGCGTATGAAGTGATACTGAGTTTTTCGCCGCCCGGGGATCAGTTTGATAATTTGTCTAAAATGCCGGAGCTGAAAATTCCGTTATTGATTGTTCACGGGGAAAATGATGAATTGATACCGATTTCTCATGGTGAAAAAAATTTTTCTGCGGCGGCGGGGGATAAATACTTTCTCCGGGTGAAAAATGCCGGGCATAATCAATTGATTTTCCGGGGAGGGGAAAAATACTGGAAAACATTAAAAGAGTTTGTTGACTTTGCGGCGCGCCGCGGCCGGGAGAAAAAATCCGGAGATAGTGGCGTTCCGGGAGAAAATCAACCAGAATAACTTTATTTTATGGGTATATTGGGTATATATGGAAAAGAAGCCGGAATGCGACCGAAGTTGGGAACTTATCTTCCGTATTGAAGATCACCTGCGTGAGGTTTTTGCGGAAAAGTGCCCGGAAGAAGTGAATTTTTATGCCGGATTGACTTTGGGGCAGGCGCGGGCGGTGCGCTGCCTGCAAGGGTTGAAACGGGATGGCGTTAATGATGTCACCCTGAAAATGCTGGCGGAGAAGTTGAATGTATCTTCTGCCGCCGCCAGTGAAGCGGTGGAGTCACTGGTGCGCAAAAATGTTCTTGTGCGCCAGCAGAGTACTTCGGATCGCCGGGCGGTAAAGCTGGATTTTTCAGAGGAATCCAATCGCAGAATAGAGCTTGCCCGGGAGACGCTGGCGGAATACTGGAGTGATTATGCGGCGAGCCTGTCTGAGGATGAAAGGGCAAAGTTGTTTGAGCTTTTGTCCAAAATCGCAGGTGAAATAAAATGAATGTGCGTTCCGCAGGGATCTGGATACGGGATAATATTCCCGGAAGCCGCCGGGTTGCGGGACTGCTGGTACGGAGCCGGATACTGGAACGCTTTTACAGTTTCGGGCGTGAATTTGCCGTGGTTGAACGGAAATATCTTTTCCGGCCGCATTTGAACTCTCTTTCCATTGAAGCTCCCGGCATGACATTGTCCCGCATATTGCGCAACAGTGAAAAGGGCAATTTTCTTGATTTCGGGTTGAGTTTTCCCCCTGGTGAACGGGTTTTGCTGCTGGGGGGCGGCGGGTTTGCTCTGGCGCGCCGGGCACTGGCTGCCGGCTGGGGAAAACGGGTGGACAGCGTGGAATTGTGTCCGGAGATTGCCCGGGTTGCAGAAAAATATTTTTTTGACGGGCTGCAGGGGAGGGTTGCGGTTCATGTCGGCGATGCTGCTGAATTTGCGGCGGCGGAAGCGGCGAAAATTGCTGCTGGAGCGGGGGGGAAGTATGACCTTGTTATAACTGATGTATTCCGGGGTGACGAGCTGGCATCCGGGGTTTACCGGGGGGATTTCGGCAGAAACATCCGTTTAATTCTCAACGATGGCGGGGCGGCGGTATTTAATTTAGGCTGGAATGATCTTGACACTATGCGGTCATGCGCGCGCAATATCGCAGAAAATTTTGACTGTGCCAGACTTTTAAGAAAACGCAGGCATTATTTTCTGGTGGCTTCGTCTGCGTCCTGGGAGGGGGGAGATGAACTGGAAAAATCCAACCCTTTTTTTGTCCGCGACTTGAAAAAACAGCGTTGAGACGGTAAATTTATAGAACAAAAAAGTTTTTTATTTATATTTTATGGAGGAATTGCAGGCAATGAAGAAGCTCAGAGTAATGATTGTGGGTTACGGCAATGTCGGCCGCGGGGTGAAATTTGCGGTGGAAAACAGTCCGGATATGGAACTTGTCGGCGTGGTGAGCCGCAATCCGGAACGGGTGAAAAAGGAGATTTCCTGCCCGGTATTGCCGGTTAATGAGCCGGAAAAATGGCTGGAAGCCCTGAAGCCTGACGTGGCAATTCTCTGCGGCGGCAGCAAAAATGATTTGCCGAAACAGGGGCCGGAATTGGCGAAATATGTTACTACGGTGGACAGTTTTGACAACCACAGCTGCATTCCGCAGTATTTTGAAGCGATGGACAAAGCGGCAAAGGCCGCCGGAAATGTGTCTGTGATTTCCACCGGCTGGGATCCGGGAATTTTCTCTCTGCAGCGGGTGATGGCGGCGGCATTCATGCCCGGCGCGCGGGCCTACGGATTTTACGGCATGGGTGAAAAAGGCGGCCTCAGCATGGGACACTCGGACGCTCTGCGCACCATTGAGGGGGTGGCTGATGCCAGACAATATACTCATGCGGTAATTGAA
>CASECL010000202.1 GCA_949286445.1 uncultured bacterium
ACCCAAGTTGGTACCTGCATCCATTCCGGCCAGTTTACTGAATAATCACTCATAATTGCTCCTCAATTTCTTTGAAGTCATATTTGGAAAAACTGCAAACCTTTTTCATACATCCCAAGTTGATATTACGAAATATCACTTAATCACAAATCAAAGCATCTATCAAAAATACTTCAGATACTTTCAGCGTCATAGTTCCTCCCGTTTCTCCGGTAAACGTCAATTTTATCAATCTGATATCTGGTGTCGTCTAATTGGTAATGTAATCCAAAAACAAAAAATTACAAATGATTTTTTTGAGTTAAGACAATTTTTTCCTGTATTTTTTAATAGTCAGGCCGAAATATGAGTATATGATCGTCAATAAAAAAATCATCCCCGGATGAAATCGCACTGCTGACAAGGTTTTTCCGGAAAAACTGCTTCTTTCTGCTTTACTTCAGATATTGCCGCAGAATGATATATAAAAACGGGGAGAAAGACATCAGAGAATGCCGCAATTCAATTCAGCGGGTTGCACAACAGAATTTATTTATAACATCCATATACCTGTTTTGTTCCTGCTAATACAAAATATTCAAATTTTTCCAATGCCTGTTTATTCTCAAATTGACAGATAAAATTGTTTTCTGCTATAAGACCAGATTTACCAAAGATGTCTTCAATCTTTTCATATATGGTAAATGCCGTCCGCAATACGTCCAACCCGAAAATGCTGTTCAATTTGCCCCTGCCCCCAGGTAGTTTTACTGCAAACCTTCCAGATCTATGCCCGATTTGATGCAAAAAAAGCCGGATATACCCCATGGTATCTCCGGCTTCAATGACATTTTCCAAGTTGCTTATTTTTCTGTCTTCTCTCCGTCAGTATTCATATCTTCAGGATTGCGAATGGAAATTCCCATAACATCACTTTCTGCATTTATGGTCTGAAGATTGGTTTTTATCTTGACAAAATATCTTCTCTCATACCCCTTTTTCACCTTCAGAAGCTGCACAAAATCCAGCGGTTTTTCAATCAGTACCTTGTTGCCGGGATGAAGTTCCTGCGGATAACGCCAGTCATTTTGGGGATCAATTGTTTCATTTACCGATACCCATGCCGGAGCATCAAAGGTTTTTCCATCCACAGTAATGGACTGAGTTTCCACCGGCTTCTCAACTCCCGGAGGCCAGTTCTGAATAAAAAGTTTAATGTTATTGCCGTTTTTAATTCTCCAGTCATCCATTCTTATCGGAGTGGTGCCCACATTTTTCAGCCCAACAACCAGTACTGCCGGCTTTCCGGCAACAAAATCCTGTTTCAATAGAGAAAATTCCACTTTGTAATTTTCCGCCGGTTTATAATATTCTTTCGGGGCGAAAGCCAGCTTGGGCTTATTTTTTTCAATGTCGTTGTCTGATGCACACCCTGAAGCCAGGAAAAGTACTGAAGTACCCAGAATCAGCAACTTGGTCACTCCGGTTTTCACCTTGGTTTTCTCTCCGATACGGCTCTTGAATACCCAGATGAAAATGATTACAAAAAATCCCCCCAGCACCCACAAACTGGCCGGTTCACGGAAGAGTTCAGCCGTCGTCATTTCCCGGGCACCCTCCATAAAGTTCTTGCGGTTGAAATTCACTACCGCCAGCAGAATATAGTATGCCCCGGTCCAAAGTATACAGCAGATAATCGAAGCAATCAGCTTGAAAACCTTATCTCCGAGATATTCGGAAACATTTTTTGCCGGATAAGTGGTGTACAACGGGCCTAATCTTCTTCTCTTACTCATACTTATTTCTCCAACTGTTGAATTTCCAGTAAAATACTCATCTTTTGATTTTCATCCGCAGTTTCCCGCAGTTTTTTCCGCAATTGGGCAGCCGTTTCTCTCCGGAAGCGTTCCTTTAATGCGGCAATGCAGTCCTGCAATGCCCTTTCCGCCTCATCCATGCTCAAATCACACTCTTCAGTCAAAACCCCGCTCAACACCGGGTCGGGAGCATCAGCGAAACTCTCCTGCAGACGCCTCAGCGCGGCAGCGTGATCATCCACATTTTCAATAAAAATCTCCAAAAAGCGGCAGATATTTTCATGTTTCACCCAGCCGGGAGAAAGTTCTTCTGCTAAA
>CASECL010000203.1 GCA_949286445.1 uncultured bacterium
CGGAAAAAGCCCAGCCTTATATTATCCGTGGACTCACCGGAGGCGGCAAGATGCTGTTGAAAATGGGCGGAGCCGCGCTGAAAATTCTTTATCTGCCGCTGGGCATACTCGAAACTACACTGGGAGCCCCGTTCGGCTTTTTCACCAGCGGGCTGAAACATATTGTAAGGGGTGTTATTGCCCCGGGTGAACTGGTGGTTTATACGGTTCTTTTCCCGGTGGCGCTATGTGGGATAAGTGTCTATTAGCGTACTTTCTGCATACCTAAGGATAAATGTATTCTCATGTTTGAGCATATCGGATTTATTTTGGTTGCCGGCGGGGCGTCACGCCGTTTCGGAAAGAGCAATAAACTGCTTCAAAATCTCGCCGGAATGACGGTAATTGAACACTCAGTCAGAAAATTCCGCCCCCTTTTTCCAGTAGAAAATTTTGTAGTGGCAGT
This sequence comes from uncultured bacterium, assembly GCA_949286445.1. Taxonomy (GTDB): domain Bacteria; phylum Verrucomicrobiota; class Lentisphaeria; order Victivallales; family Victivallaceae; genus CASECL01. Next base: position 446 of record CASECL010000203.1, read on the forward strand.
GCCGGCAGACGACTTGGAATATTTCCAGAAACTTCTGGGCCGGGATGTACGCTGTGTCCCCGGCGGAGATGACCGGAATGCTTCAGTGGGTGCTGGATTGCACTTCCTGTCCGGAAAGGATATCAATATTATTGCCATCCATGATGCCGCCAGGCCCGGAGCTTCGGTAGAACTTTTAAATCAATGTATTCAAGCCGTTGGGAGCGGCGGCGGAGCTGTCCCGGGGAAAAAGGTGAGCGATACCATAAAGTTGGCACATGAGGACTTGAAAATCAGCTGCACCCCGGATCGGGATCAACTGTATGCGGTGGAGACACCCCAGGTATTTTCGCGGGATAAACTCTTGTGGGCAAGAGAAAATGCTCCGGAAAATTTCTGCCCGACGGATGACGCATCTTTTTTGGAAAAAGCTGGGTTCCCGGTGAAAATTGTGCTTCATAATGAAGAAAACCGCAAAATAACCACCCCGGATGATCTGGAGTTCTGGAGATGGCGTCTATCCTGAAAAAAGGCAGAGCAAGCCATCTGAAACTGGGCAGAAAAGGGGAGAAAATCGCCGGGAAATTACTCCGCTCAAAAAATTACACCCTGCTGGCTACGGACTTGCGGACTCCTGCCGGAGAGCTGGATATTATCGCACTGGACGGAGATGTTTTTGTATTTACGGAGGTGAAAACCAGGCGCAGCAATTTATTTTACCGGCCGTCAGACAACCTGAGTTTCCGGCAATTTAAACGCAATGTCGCGGCGGCAAAATACTTTATGCGGCAGAAATCAATTTCCGGGGATTACCGCTTTGACCTGATCGAAGTAGTTTACGGGAAATTCTTTGTTGACAGCGTACTGCATCATGTGAATATCTGGAAAGGGAGGCCGTCACGATGGTAACCATGACACTGTTCCCCTGCCCTCTGTGCGGTTCACCGGATAACGGCGGAAAAAACGCACTCTGTCCGGAATGCCGGAATGAATTCCCTTTTTTTACCGGAGAACGCTGCCCCGGATGCGGCAAAAGTTTTTCCGGTGTTCTGGCAATGTGTCCGGCCTGCCTGAAAGAAGAAGCCCGGCCGTGGAGACGGGCATGGGCATTGGGGGATCTTTCCGGAATAAACCGGAAAATGCTGCTGGCATTGAAATATAACGGTGCAACGTTTTATGCCAGAACACTGGGGAAACTGGCGGCGGATATGCTGCTGGAGCATGGGGGAAAATATGACTGTATTGTACCGGTTCCGCTTCATATATTCCGCCGTTTGAGCAGAACTTATAATCAGGCGGAATTATTGGCAAATGAAGTGGGAAAACAACTGAATATTCCCGTAATCAATGCGCTGCGCCGGGTAAAATACACCGGTAAGCAGACGGCCAGAAACCGGGAAGAACGGCTGAAAAATCTGAAAAAAGCCTTTGTAAAAATCCCCGGCATCAATCTTGAAGGGAAAAAAGTGTTGCTGGTGGATGATGTTTTCACTACCGGAGCCACGCTCAGTGCGGCGGCAAAAGCTCTGCAGATAAAAGACTTGTATTCCATCGAAGTTCTGGTATTCGGGAGGGGGAAATAGTATTTATGTATCAGCTTTGCAGCAGTTTGAAATTCCATAAAATCCGCCCGTTTCTGCCGGTAATTCTATTGATGCTGGCAATTCCGGCGGCATTTGCTCCGTCTCTATGTTATGATTTTCTTTATTCTCTCGATGATGCACTTTATGTAAATAATTTCCGCTTTTTCAAGCCCTCACTTGAAGCCTGGCAGGAAATCTGGTGCGGCAAAGGAGTGCTGGATTTATATACCCCGCTGGCGCAGAGTTCATACTGGCTGGATGCGATGATTTGGGGCACAAATTCTCCGGTTCCTTTCCGGGCGGTCAATATTTTATGGCACACAGCGGCGGCGGCAGGATTTTACTTTCTGCAAAGAGAGTTGAACGTAACCAGGAGTGTCGCGGCATTGCTGGCATTTGCTTTTGCCATCAGTCCGCTACGGGTGGAGTCGGTAGTGTGGATCAGCGAAAGAAAAGATGTAATCTGCTGTGCCTGTTACATTTGGGGTCTCTGGGCCGCACTGAAAAACCGGATGCCGCTTATGCTGGTGTTATTCAGCATGGCCATGCTGGCAAAGCCCATGGCGGTAAGTTTTCCCGCCGCAGTATGGCTGTTGATATTTTTTCAGCGCGGAAAGGCGGAGTGGAAGCAGACTTTGTATGCCGCCGGAGTTGCGCTGATTTATTTTATCTGGCGCGGCGATCTGGTGAAAGATGCCGCCGGAGCCGGGACATGGCATATTAAACTGGCATTGGAAAATCTTTTATATTACGCATTCAGCAGTGTTTTCCCATTTTTCCCGGCACCGCTGCAAAACAGTATTGATATGGATATCCGGCTTTTGATCGCAATTTATATCCTGCTCGCAATTGCAGGCGGATTGGTGTTTTATTTCCGCAGAGAATGTTTTCTGAAAAATATACTTCCCATGGCGATTGCGTTCGGAGCGGTAATTTTTCCCGTATCCGGTTTTTTCAGTTTCGGCAGCGCACCGCGGGCAGACCGCTACACTTATATTGCCTCCATATTTCCGCTGCTGCTGGCAGGAAAAATCCTGCCTCCGGCAAAGGAGGTGAAACTTATCCTGGCCGGATATGCAGGAGTGCTGCTTATTTCATTTGAACTGTATCTGCCGGTATTTCAAAATGAATATACTTTGTTTTCCACCGCAGTATCCGCAGCTGGAGAAAAAGTAAATTACCGGGCACTGGGTACATTAGCTGATTTAACCTGGCGTCAGGGAGATTTTGACGGTGCGCTGAACCTGCTTAATCATCCCGCCTGCAGAGGGAAAAAAGATATTGAAATTCGGCAACGCCTGTTCAGCTCGTTGAATGACGGCAATATCCATGAATTGGAAAATTTGATCGCAACGGAACAGGATTACCTTTTCCTTGAAAGTATCAACCGGGAATATCCGGTAATCTGTGTATCCGCACTGGCAAATGCAACTGAAAATATTGAGCAAAGGGAAAAATATTACCGTAAGGCCGGAAAATGGAGTACTGACGGCTTTGTCCGCTGTTTTTTTCTGGGACTGGCTGAATTTGATGCCCGAAATTACCGCAAGGCAAAACAATATTTTGCCCGGGCACTGGAGTTTGCCCCGGAAAGCAATGAGGCCAGAATGAATATGATTAAAGCTGAACAACTTGAACAGGAGAAATAATATATGGATGACGCGGATAATACTCTGCATATCATCACCCGGGCAAAAACCCTGGAGAGCATGCTGCGCCGGGCGGGCGGAATCGGCAAAGGACTGCGTGAATTATCTGAAAGCATGGGCGATGAATTAAATGAGGAAGAATTAAAGCTCTGCCGTTATATCGGAGCCATACGAAATCAGGCCGCACATGAAATTCCGGAAGAAAATTCCGCCCCGGTAGATATGGAAGTCTTTAATCAATCCTGTGATATGCTGGAAAATAAACTGCGCCAGCTCCAGGGTGAACCGCCGATTGACCCGGTAGCACAGCTGCAGCGCAGAATGGAATTATTTTTCCGGAACAGCGGTTATATTCCGGTTTTGCACATTATTTTCCCGCTCCGGCTGTTTTACGCCGCAATGCGGCCGGGAGCCGGGCTGGCTACGGCACTTTTGTTCGGCATATTCGCCATTATGCCGCTGCCATTGGCAATAGAAGAAGGGAGAAAGTATATCTTTTATATCTCAGGATTATTGTATCTTTGTTCCTACGCTTACGGTATCTGGCATGCACTGCGCCAGACGCCGACCACCGCGCCCAAGGCTCTGGCCGGAATACCGGCAGTAAATCTTCTCTATTTGCTCTGGTCTCTGATTGATGTTGTAAAATGGAATATTTTCCCCGGAGCATTGCTGCTTTTGCTGCTGGATTTGTTGCCCTATCTGTTGATCGGAAAGATCGGCTGGGGATGGATTACGGGAATTTTTATTGCCTCCTATGCGGCAACGGCAGTGACAACCAAAAGATGGAATATAATAATTGAACCGGAAAAAGATAAACTGTAAAACCAACAAACCCTTATATTACAATACGTTAACAAAATTTCAGCATCGTTTCACGGTTTAATTCCGAGTTTCGGAAATGTTGAATATTTCCGGGCGCAGGCTGGCTTTTGCCTTCTGAGTTCACTTTTTGTCTGGAAGCTTGTTCTCGAATGCATACGCATAGTAATTTTCTACGAACTCAACAAGGTTTCCCTTGAGCAAAGGTCTGATTATTTCCTCAACATCCCCGTCATCCGGGCTGAAAATCGCCATGAAAAAGCCAAGAAGGAATAAGAACAGAATGATAGTAATACACCCCTTGACCGTGGTAAAATAGTATCGGAGGTTATGAGCTTCCCTGACCTTTGATGTCTTGCCCGGCTTTCCCTCATAATGCCTGTCGATCTCATCAAAACAACCGCTGTCTTCCGTTCTTTCTTTGTTCTTATCCATACTATATTTTCTCTTTTGTTTTATACGCAATTAACTGTGGAGTAATTCACCTCCGCAAATATATTGATACACCATTGCTCCAATTCATTACAGCACTCCTCCCGTAAGCATCACAGTCATAATATTCACTATAACCGGCTTCGTCTCATTTGCAATGGTTTATTTTGTAATATTTCCCGGCTCATTGTGCTGTTCTCTTATAGACAGCACGGCGTTGAGAAAATCCTCTCGAAAACTCTCCCCCATATAATTGGGTACATAATTATCAATAAAGTGACTTAATATTTTGCGTCGTTCATCAATAGTTAATTCAGAATTATTTGCGATAAAATCAAGATCTAACATTTTTTGTTCGTATAAACTCTTCATCTGATTTGACATATCACATAAATCATATGTAATCATCAAAATGGACAATACTGAAGTACCCAATGTGGAATAAAGTATCTTCTTCCATAATTTATTACAGTTATTTTCCATCATCTGTCAACTCCTTCAATAAATAAACTGCATGATCGTGAAGTTTTTGAGTATATTCAAGGTTTATGTCAACCCATAAATTTATAGAAAGCAAAATGTCAACAATACAAAACAGTATTACCAAAACAATATTTATGGCGATAAGAAGTAATATTTTTGAGTCCTTAAATCTGCTCATTTAAACTGTTCCCCTGTGACATATTTCCCGTTACATTTTATTAAACAACATTCATTTTATAAAGTCTGCATATTTTTCACCGGTTTGGCATCTGGGGAAATTCCAGGCACAATCCAATTGTTATAAGTATCCATAACACATACAATATTGTAGAAACAATCTTGATTTTCCTATTTTTCGAGAACCACACATAAAAAATAAAAAAACTGGGAAAAGCCCGAAACAGCATAAACACCATACCTATAACAGCCAATACTCCACACAATAAAGCCAATAACACATTATCGTCAAAAAGAATAGATACATATCCACACAAACTGCCAATAACGCCATTAATCAGCAGCAGAAAGTTCAGATCCCTGGGACCGTAATCCACCATGGCACTGCAGAAATTTGTCTTATTTTCCAACAGCAAAATACAGAAAAGGATAAAATCCGTAACAAGAAACAATAATATGGAGTACTTCATTCGCTGCTTGAATGGCACCAGAGATCCGCCACCTTTACGGTAATCCCATAACCACAAAATAAAAAATACCGGACTTAAAAGAAATTGCAACCCGAATGCATAGATCATTTTTATTTTTCTCCCCGATGTTGCGCTTTTTGCCCGTAATTTGGCAAAGACATATTTTCTTTATCCCGGATACAAATATTTCTGTTTTATAAAAATACTGCGTCCCGGATAAAATTTAACACACTTCTCAATATATGCAATACACCCCAGACTTCAAAGTTGTTTTCTGTTTGCAAGCATTATCATTTTTTCATTTTCCGCAAAACCAATCAATCCATGATAAAGATTTTGTCCCGTTATCCAAGATTATACCGATTCTCCATTCTGCGTTGATTATACCTCACAAGATTTTAACAAGGTCAATGCCTCAATCAGAGAACATTCAGGTGGTATCTCTGCTACTGGTATGTCACCGCACTCATACAATAAGTTTTCTAATACATTGTGACAAAACTTTTTTTTATGTGAAAGTATCTTGAAAATTTCGTTAATAACATCATAGTCTGCGTCTTGATATAAATAATTTCCACATGCTAATAATGAAAATGTATCTTGAGGGTGAAATAATGTATTGCACCAATTTCCCCAGCATTTTATAAAATCGAATATTGAAAATAATTCTTCTCTATTGAAATCAGATGCTTGCCATAGTCCCATTATAAAATTTTCATCTCTGCTCCCCAATATTCCATTCACATTTTTATGCAATTTATAATCATCTCCCAAAAATGGAACCGGAGAAAAAAAACGCGCAATTTTTGAGCGTTTATTCCAATTTTCCGGCCAGACAATCAATTCTGTTTCACTGTTAATTTTTTTCATAAAAAATCCTCCGGAGAATCATATTCACTTTCTGACAATCCGAAAATTCCCCAAGACAATTTTCCGAAATAATAATCGATAGTTCTATCTAAATTTAATGTGAATTTTTCAGGCGTATATCTATCGAACATGACACAATGACAATAACATTCTGCCTCAATAACAAAAAGAACAGTCCCATATACAACAAATGTTGGAACAGAAACACCTGTGATTTTCTTTGCAATGATTCTTGCATTTTTCTTTATCAATTTAAGCATAATGGTTTTTATTGGTTTAAATGTTAATGCATTTGCAAATGTCTTTGGACTTTTGATCGCAGGCATAAGAATCTTCGCCTCTTTAGTTTTTCCCATCATGAGATATATTTTATAAGCTAATCTTTTGGGAATGCCTCCTCCGAGCAACATCGCTGTTGCTTTGCGTTCTATTGCGGACAAAATATCATTTGCCTTGATGCAATTCGACACACAATCCAACCAATCCAATCCATAGTAGTCAATCATATCAACACAATTATTTTTTCCTGCAATCAAATACAAATTCTCCCCCCCATCTTCTTTGATGGGATCGCGGCTGAGCCATCTTCCGAGCCGGGGACTGTAATAACGGTAATTGTAGTAAACAAGACCGGTTTCATCATCAGCATATTCACTGCTGAAACGGAACGGATTTACTGCGGCCATGGCACCACTCTGTGACAAAACCTGACCGAACCTAATAATGTTTTTATGCAATTTAATCCAAATTTCTCAGCTTGGCTGAGTTAGATAACTTAACATCTGCATTCTGATGCTCTAAAACAATAAATATACCCCAATATTTTTTACAGTCAAGATGTATGATGTTTTTATTAACAAACATCATACACTCATATATATTCCCTGAAAATCAATCATCATAACTTGGTTCAACGGTACGCCGGATTTGACTGATAAATTCACTCAGGGTTACGTCTATAAAATCTACATGCCGTTTTTCTCCCAAAACAGATTCGGGAATTATACACATTCTCTTTGTTTTACTACAATATCCTAAACAATCAAACTCAAAATCGGCTTCGGCAAAACCACCGATCCCCCATACTTGTAAAGACGGCATATACTCTATACTGCCGCTGGCTAACATTATTGTTCTTGTTGCTCTTTCCTCGAGACTCCTATCATCATCTTCCATACACAGCGCAAAACAGACTTCTTCTACGGCTTTGGGATCGGGATTCCATTTCCAATATGAACAATCCAACGGTATATGTGTAAAAAAATTCTTTTCTTTCTCTGTTAAATTTCCATATTTGAGAAACAAATCCCTTCTTTTTTTTGCCGGATAAAGAAAAGAAAATAATTTTTGAAAAAGAGAAAGGTTTTTCATATATTCCTCCATTGCAGTTGACTTAAAAATGCTTCCAAGTTTATCGTTGTATAACGACAAACGCCATATTGATTATAAATACAAATAGCTTTGCGTTCCACATCATAACAGATAGCGTCTTCATCTCCTCCGGTAAAATTTCCTAAACTCCAGACATTTTTATTCTCCCAATATTCAGGAGCCTCAAAAATGCATATCTTGGCTTTTTCAAATTTAATATTGGAATTATCTACTGTCCAATAATAATGTCTTAAAATATCACCGTCTTCAAACTCAGACCAGAAATCTACTACCGGTTGTGAATACCCATATACTTTGATAAATTTATTTAATTGACGTTTTCTGTAACTGAAAAAATCACATAAACTTTTTTTGATTTTATTTACCAGATAAATCATCGCTGCATCCTACTTTTATATTGACTTCTGAATCTTTATTGAAAACCTGCTCCATCCGAAAACCAGCAATTATGGGATTATATGCTGTAACTATTATTTTCTCTGCAAAATAAGCCCGAATGTGCAAAATTCTGTGTTTTTCTCTTGATACATATACAAGATTATGTTTGTTGTTTGCAAGCCACTTAACTCCTAAAGTTGGGAAGTGTGATTGTACCCCACCAGAAACACCCTTTATCGAAGTATGCCCGGATAAAGTGTGTATATGATGAACCTCATACCCTTTTTTAACTCCACTTTTTGCCAATTGTCGCCGTGCTGTTCCACGTAAACGTGCTGCTATTCTCTTTTTTGCCAATTTTAACATTCTATCTGTTATCTCTTCACTACCTTCACGTGCGGCTATTTTTGCAGCCTCTTTTGCAATTGCTCTTTTTGCCGCTATTTTCAATGCTGTACTTCCTCCTGTTACTGCAACCTCAATTGCTATCTCAGTCATTTCTCCGGCACGATAAATGGATGGATTTTCCACTGTATAATCCCCTGTTCCATTTATCAGATTATTAAGTTTATTTCTTATATATTCTGTCATACCATACGTTAGTGTGTCCGCCCCCCCCGCCAAAAACTCACCAACGGCAATCGTTCCAGTTAAAATCTCTTCCCAAAATAAACCATTAAAATCATGAAGACATATTGTGTTGTTCAGAGTCATCCCATACAAATTCAATCCCCCATCTTCTTTGATTGGGTCGCGGCTGAGCCATCTTCCGAGCTGGGGACTGTAATAACGGTAGTTGTAGTAAACAAGACCGGTTTCATCATCGGCATATTCACTGCTGAAACGGAACGGATTTACTGCGGCCATGGCTCCA
>CASECL010000204.1 GCA_949286445.1 uncultured bacterium
GAACAAATCGTATTTTCTCGCAATTTATCCCCATTCTGGAATTCAAATTTTCCCGGATGAGATCTTCACACATTTCAAGTTCCCGCAAATACAGCGGATGCGCCACTTCCACCGTCAGAACGCCGCGGTTGAATGATGACACCCGGGTCATGCCGGCAATCTGGTCACCCGCTATCTCCCCCCATTTTTCCTGAATACGGAAACAGGCAAAAACATCCGGAGAAAGCGATTGCTTCATTACTTTATCCAGCGATTCGCCAATCGGACGCGCCTCCGGACAATGAGCCGCCATCTCTTCAGACGCGGCCTCAGCTCCATACCAGTCGCGGAGCAGATAATAACGTTCATCCAGTTTCTGCCGCCGCTTTCTCGCCGCGTAATCATTCTCCCGCATAAAATTCTCCAGTTTCCGTCCTCCGGACACATCGGAAAAACGAAAACAATTTTTCCGGTATCACCTTACGGTATTTTCAGAAAATGCTCTCTTTCTCCGTATCCGCAGTCAACTGTTTTATCCAAGAACCGCATTACCGGCGCAGCACTTTTTTTTCGGCCAGGTATCCAGTATCCGTCTTATTTCCCGGGCCACCGTCGCCACCCGGTGTGGCTTGGCCAGAAATCCCCGCGCCCCGGATTTCATCAGATCCTGAACCTCTTCCTCGGAAACATAGCCGCTGGAAAGCAGAACATTAACGTCCGGATCAATCTCTTTCAGTTTGAGAAAGGTCTGATGTCCGCCGAATTTCGGCATAATCATATCCAGCAGCACCAAATCCACTTCTCCGGGATTTTCCTGATAAATTTCCACCGCGTCCAGTCCGTTTTCCGCCAGCAGGACGCAATATCCCAAATTCTGCAGCGCCTCAATCAGAAAATCCCAGATGGTGTCATGGTCATCCACCACCAATATGGTCTCATCTCCGCCGGGAAGCGCGCGAAAATCGTTTTCCATGTTATTTTCTCCTGTATATAATTAAATATCAATAATCAGAATTTCACCCCTCCGATATGATCATATCCCCCGCCTTGCTGATCCTCTGCCGTCAGAGTGCCGCGTGATACACCTCTGCTGCACGGTAACGGCTTAAAATTCATCTGCTACTCCGCTCCGCGGCTGCGCCGCTGCGCCGCATCCGTTTTCCGCCGGACATGAAAAACCCGGATCAGCCGGGAAACGATCATTTTTTCATTATGTCAGCAGATTAAAATTTCTGCCGGCAGAGATTTTTTTATTTCTCCCCCAATAAAGCTCATCCCCTTAATAAAGCTCACCCCCTTAATAAAGCTCACCCCCTTAATAAAGCTCACCCCCTTAATAAAGCTCACCCCCTTAATAAAGCTCACACCCTTAATAAAGCTCACACCCTTAATAAAGCTCATCCCCTTAATAAAGCTCACCCCCTTGATAAACTCACCCCCGCTTTCAAGCTGCCGCCGGGATCAATTTCCGCTGGAAACGGAAAATATTCACACCGACACAATAATTATATGCGTTTTTGGCAGGAAAGCAAGTTTTTCTGAAAAAATTTTACAAAAATATTCTGGCTTTTCAATGCCGGAGGTGCTAAATTACCCGGTAACCATGAAAAAATTCGACTATTTGAAATACCAGCGCAAAAATCCCGTCAGCCGTCCGGTCAATGGATGTTTTCACCCGGACAAAGCAGATGCTTTTGTTGTGATCCCGGTTCTGGCGGAGGATTTTGATTTGCTGGCGGAAACTTTTTCCTCGCTGAATAAAGCCGCCGGCAGCTTCAATATTGCCATTACAGCCGTAGTCAATGCCCCCGCCGATGCACCGGAAGAGTGGAAAAATGCCAATCAAATTCTGCTTGGCAAACTTGAAGCAGCTGCCATACCCAATGTCAGCTGGATAAACGCATCAGACTTTCCCATCCGCGACGGAGTCGGTGAAGCCAGAAAAATCGGTATGGACACCGTGATCCAGTCACTGGATTTTGAACATCAACGCCCGATTTTTTCTCTTGATGCCGATACTTCCGTGGAGGAAAACTATTTTTCCGCCACTCTGGAGGCTTGGAAGAAACACCCGGAGTGGGAAGGTGTGGTATTTAATTTTCAGCACCGCACCGGAAATGCTGGAGAAGAGATAAAATCAGCCATTACGGAATATGAAAATTACATCCGGAGTTACCGGGATAAACTGAAATCTGCCGGGTCTCCTTACGGTTACGCTTCAATCGGTTCAGCCTTCGCAGTAAACAGTGTATCCTATGTCCGGGCGGGAGGAATGCGCAAACGCTCCGCCGGAGAAGATTTCTATTTTCTCCAGGCACTGCGTAAATGCGGTCCCATCGGTGAATTGGAAAATGTTACCGTTCACCCTGCGGCCAGAATTTCCCGCCGTACCCCCTTCGGCACCGGGCGGACGCTGGAGAGAACCATCAATGGCGTTTCGCTGCGTTATTATCCGGAATTAAGTTTCCAACTGCTTAAGAAAGTTCTTGAACTTGCCGGGCATCTGCAGAATAACGCGACGCCAAAGTACAGCGGTCAGGATTTTTTCAACGCTCTGCCGAAAGAGGCAAAAGGATTTTTTGCCGGTTTCCCGGAACGCTGGGAACAGATGTCGGCCGCCGGGAACCGGGATGATTTTGCTTTTCACCGTTTTTTTGACGGCTTGAAAACTCTGCAATTCATCAAATATGTTTCAGCGCAGCTTGAGCTTGGCAAGCAGAGCGGCGTTATAATCCGGCCTGGCGGTCTCTCCGGCAATGGAAAGCAGTAAACCCAGCGCCACAAAACACATAAGAATATTGCTCCCGCCGTAACTTATGAAAGGTGCCGGCATTCCCTTGGTGGGAGCCGCCCCGGCGATCACCGCCAGATTTATCGCCGCCTGAAATCCGATACAGCAGCTCAAACCGAACCCCAGCAGCATCCCCAGACGGTGGTTGGAATTCGCACTTATCTTAATACCGTAATAGACAAAGAGTCCATAGCCGATCAAAAGCAGTATCAATGCCACATACCCCAGTTCTTCGCCCACAATGGCCAGAATAAAGTCGGTGTGGCATTCCGGCAGGTATTTTGCCTTGAGACGGCTGCCCATGAATCCCTGCCCGAACCATCCGCCCGATCCCAGAGCCAGCTGGGAATTGAACAGCTGATAACCTTTGGTGCGGGCAAATTCCTCCGGCCGCAGAAAGGTGGTTATACGCGCCAGACGCACCGGATTGAAAAGAACTATGTAAAGCCCCATCACCCCCACCAGCCCCAGCGGTATAAGCAGATAACGCAGATACAGTCCGGCGGCAAAGGCAATACATACTACCATGGTCATCGCCAGAACTGTGGTGCCGAAATCCCGCCCGGCAAGAATTCCACCAATTACAATTCCCGTCATTCCCAGCAGTTTCGGCAATGATCCCGGTCCGCGCCAATTATTGATGGATCGCAGATTTTCCGCACAATAAGAGGCGGTAAAGAGTGCCAGAGCTATTTTAGCCAGTTCCGACGGCTGGAGCGACATTGCCCCCATGACCGGCAGCGTGACTCTTATCCAGCGGTGCGCTCCGTTTACCGCCGGGAAAAACAGTGCCGCAATCAGCAGAACCACACTCAGTCCCATCCAGACATAGCTTAATTTGGCCAGCAGTTTATATCCCAGCGCATACGCCGCCCCGCCGCAGAAAAGACCGATTACCACCCAGATAATCTGGTTTTTGAAATACTTCAACCCTGCGGTTTCAAAACTGGTGGAATAAAGCATGGTCAGTCCGAAAACCGTCAGTATGGCCCCGCAAATAAGCAGGTTGCGGGCATAAATCACACTGTCAGCCGCTTCTCCGCGGTCAATAAGCATGCCGACATCATCCGGCGGCATTACCGGGCTGGTAAAATTAGTTCGTTCAAGCATTTTTCAAGTGAAAGTTTACTTTTTCCCCGGGCGGGAATATTTTTTCTCCGCATCCCACCCCTCCGGGCAGGATCAATTCAAATTCAATTTCTCCGTTTTTCCGTTCCCATTTCACCCCGATATCTCCCCGGCAGGAGTGGAATACACAGTCAACCGCATCAAGTTCAGCCGGGAAAACGGGCCGGATCGACACTTTTTCAAAGCCGGGAAACTCCTCCATCGGGTTTATCCCCCCCAGATCACGGGGGAAAAAGCGGGCAAAACCGCTCTGCATAGGGTGGCAGTGAGACCGTTTTTCCTGCTCCGGTGTCTCAAACGTTTCCCACATCGTGGTCGCTCCGCGATTAATGGCATCTTTCAGCGACGGATAGGTCGTCTGCTTCAAAACTTTCCACGCCGTCTCCACATCGCCGCCGCGGGAAAGTGAGGAAAACAGCATCTTCCAGCCGACAATTCCGCAGTCATGGTGAAAATTTTCCGCCTCCACTTCACGGCGCAGCGCGGCAGAAACTTCCGCCGTCTTACCCTCCGGGCAAAGCCCGTACTCCAATGCCAGGGCATCCGCCGCCTGACTGCCGAAAGAACCATTCTGGAAAAATCTGCCGGTGAATTTATCCCGGAGAAATTCCCTTTTCTGCCGGAAACGCTCCGCCGCTTCCGCCATGCCGAAACGTTCCGCCAGATACACCATTTTATCTGCACAGTGATAATATATTGCCGTGGAGGTCAGTTCCACCGGAGTTTTCACCGGATGCACAAATCCAGGCGGGCACCAGTCCCCCAGCCCCCGGTAAACAATGCCGTCTTCTTCCAGACTTTCCAGATAATCCATCCAGCGTTCCATCAATTTCCAGCATCGGCGGCCGGGACGGTCATCCCCGTAATAAAGATATTGGTAATAAGGCAGCAGCACAATTGCCGCCCCCCACAATGGATACGCTTCTTCACAGCGGCGCATCCCCGGAGCTATGCAATGGGGAATACCGTCTCCGCTGTTGGTGTAAATATCAAAAATATATTTATTCCAGAACGCACCCATTTCAAAAGCGTAAATGCCGAATTCCGCCTCCACCTGTGCATCTCCCAGCCAGCCGCATTTTTCCCGTATGGGGCAGTCGGTGGGTACGCCGAGACAATTATCCAGCAATGTACGTTTTGCCATCTCAAAAAAGACTTCCAGATCCGGGTCGGATGAACGGAAATAACTGGTATTGATTATGTCATTGGCAATCACCAGTCCGGCAGCATCCGCCAAATCCGGCCGCCTTCCATTTTCCCAGCCGGAAAGTTCCAGATAACGGAAACAGCGGTAGGTAAAAGCCGGAGCATAAATTTCAGTATTTCCGCCTTTCACTCCGTCCGCAGTATTTCCACGGCAGATATAACGGTCGATCTGATCGTATTTGGTGGCAAAAATCCCCTGAGTGGAATTATCCAGCTCCAGCTGGTCCGCGGTGAGTTCTTCGGCCATCCGCAGTACAATCTCCGCCCCCCGCGGCTGGCCGTGCAGCGTAATTTCCGCCACCCCGGTGAAATTTTCCCCGAAATCATAAATAGCTTTATTGCCGTTGAAAAACATCCTTTGGGGGGTTATCCGCCGCAATATCCGGCAATGCGGCAGCGGATCGGCCTCCAATTTTCCCCCCGGCGGGGTGCAGATATGGGCAAACCGCAGAAATTCCGGCTCAATTCCGGCATTGTATATTTCTCCGGAATAGGGGTTGTCATCAACTACCGGGGTGGAAAAAACCATATCTTCCGTCCCGGAGGAAATTATTTTCCGATCCCTCCCGTCCGGCAGGCTGAATTCCAATTGATAAAGCAGTCTTTCACTGCCGTACGGCGCAACCGACCAGGCCTCTCTGCCGCAAACCTTGGACTGGGCAAAAAATCCCTCCCCCAACTGTATATTCAAAACATTCTTTCCCTCCCGGAGAAAGCCGTCAAGATCAATAACATGATAAAAGACCCGTTCCCGGTAATCCGTCTGGGCCGGAGACATGCGCCGGTCAGACAACTCTCTGCCGTTTAACGTACCATACCATATACCTAAACCGCATATATAGAGTCTTGCGCCGGGGGCAGGTAAAGTTTCCAGCTCAAATTCCCGCCGGAAATTTTTTCCTCCCGCTATCCACTCCCCCACCCAGTCTGACGGCTCAAACAACCCGAACTCAAAACTGGCAAATTCACTCAACGGTATTCTGCCGCTTGATTCAATCCGCCAGAAAATCTTCTGTCTGGATACTGCGGAAATATCGGCGTAAACAAATCCGGTTTCCCGTCCGGCACGACACCGCCAGATCTCCTGAAAACGCCCGCCTTCAACCCCGGAAATCCCGTCCGGAGATTGAAAAACTGCAACTTCAAATTCATC
This sequence comes from uncultured bacterium, assembly GCA_949286445.1. Taxonomy (GTDB): domain Bacteria; phylum Verrucomicrobiota; class Lentisphaeria; order Victivallales; family Victivallaceae; genus CASECL01. Next base: position 6,258 of record CASECL010000204.1, read on the forward strand.
CGGAGCACCGCGGCGCATCTCCCAGCTTAAACGCGGATGTTTCTCCTGCACCCCGATCGGGCTGCGCAAATATTCACAGGTCAGATTTTCAAAGAACATGATTTCAAATCTCCACAATTCATTAAATTGCGCATCTTTTATCCAAAAGAATTACTCTTTCCGGCATTACCCTTTTACAACTCCCTCCGGTCTGCCCCCCGGTCTGCCCCCCGGTCTGCTACCTCCGGATGCCGATGTCAATTACCATTATCTGGTCTTCGGCAGCGAGAAATCCGGCTGACGGAATATCGGCTTGGAATCATCCCGTTCCTCTACATCACGCTCGGTCATGACTTCAGATTTAAGTATCCGGTCGCCGCTGCGGTAAAAGATGAAACGGACAAACTTATCTCCGTACTGATAGGTGAAACTTATCCGCTGATCCGCCATGTCATATTTGTCAACTCTGGCGTCAATCGTGGTGAAAATCAGATCCAGTGTCTCCACCGATCTGGTAAATGAAAAATCCACCTCTTCATAAAGTTTTCTGGCCGCTTCATACTTCTCTTTTGAATTCGGCAGATACTTATTGCTGTGAAGCACTGCCAGCTCTTTGGCAAAACGCTTCTTTATTTCGATGTCCTCTGAAGTAATCTTCGTACTGCACCCGGAAATCAACACCAGCAAACCAACTGTCAACAGCAGCAGAATTCTCATCTTTTTTACCTTTTTTTCCAAATCTTACTTGATTTTAACGCGTCTCCGCATTATATTTAGCCTGTGTTTGTCAAGCGGGTGTAGCAAAACGGTCATGCTCCAGCTTCCCAAGCTGGCGACGCCGGTTCGACTCCGGTCACCCGCTCCATTTCTGCCTCGCCGCCTGCGGTGAACTTTTTTTATTCCCCGGGAAACCACATTTATATCCTGCGGCAAACTGTTTTATCTCCCGGAAAACCACATTTATAACATGCGACGAACTGTTTTACTTCACAGCGAACTACGTTTATATCCGGCGGAGGACTGTTTCTGTCCAGCAGTAAATATTTTCCAACCGGAGGTTAATTCTTTTCCAACCGCAGTATGGCTATTGGTTTGCCATGTCTCCGCCCGTCAGATCAAGCTGCAATAACAGCAAAACCAATCTCCGTGCATTACAAGCACTGCCGCATTGTAATACGCCGGCTCCCGCTGTCTGCACCATATCCCCCGGCTGTTCTGCACCGTACACGCTGTATCCACCGATAAAAAAATCAGAATTTCCCTTATTCGGATACTGTTTCAGCCGGACGGGATTTTTCCGCCGCAGGCGGAACTGCTTCTACCTCATTCATAGATTTTTTTTCGACATAATCAGGTTTGGCTGAAGCTCTGCTGCTCATTGCGCGGCTTTCATGCAGAACCTTGAATCCGCCTCCCTGCCAGAGGGTGTACATGCCGAACAAAACCAGCTGCATCACTCCCCAGCACAACAGCATCAGCATCAGATTGAAAGCCACTTTCAGCGCAAACGTCCCGAATTTGCGAAACAGATACCCCCGCACAAAATACCACACTGCAATCACGCAGATAACATTCACCACCGTCAGTGCGATCACGGTACGCTCCCGGGTCAGCACGGTGACAATCACACTGTTGTGCGACCCGAAAACGATCTTGATCAAACTTAATATTTCCAATGCCGGATAGGCACAACAAAGCAGAAACCAATAGGGAAATCCATGTGCATCCGGCCCCTGCAAATCCGGCATCCCTCCGCTCTGCCCGGCGATGGCGGATACGGCCAGAACCAGCACCATCCACAGACACACCCGATTCCAGCGGTGCATTGCGTTCTGCTGCTTATTGGTCAAGGCTCCGTTTCTTTTGTCTCTCTTTGCCATTTCAGTCACCTCCTTCGCCATTGCCCATACCCACGCGTTTAACCAGGAGATAGGTTATATACGCCACTGCCGCCAGCACCAACAGCAGCGCGCTGTAAGCATGTGGCCACCAGATATGTTCTGTCATCATGGTAAACTCCGACATCCCCCCCATGCCGACAATAACGTTCAGCGGCATGAATACAATATTGATAAATGCCAGATACTTCATGATTATGGCCAGATTGTTACTCACCACAGAGACCCGGGCATCGCTCATTCCGGTCAGAATGCCGGTATAAATCCCGGCCAGATTGTCGCACTGCTTGTTCTCCACCGTAATATCTTCCAGAAAGTCCATCTCTTCCTCGGAAAAACCCAGTTTTGCCCGGTCATTTTTAAGCTTCATCAGCAGCAGCTGGTTCGCACTGGTGGCACTTTCATAATAAGTAAGACTTTTAAGCAATGTAAACATATTCACCAATGCTTTATTGGTGACGGAAAACTCGATTCTTTTTTCTATTTCATCCGATATCGACCGGATAATCCGCAAATGTTCCAGAAAATGATGCGTGGAGTGATGCATCAGCCGCAGCAGCACGCTCTGAATGGTATTTCCCTTTATCGGCACCCGGCCGCGTTCAAAAAGCGGCATCTCCTCCGGCTGAACCACGATCAGTTTGTCTTTCAGCAGAAAGGCCCCTACCGAGGACACCCGGAACTCCAGCGAACGGGTTGAACAGTAATTACGCGGCCGTTTCATGATAACCGCAATGTAATTATCCTCATATTCCACCCGGGAGATTTCATCCTCGTCCAGGGCTGAATTCAGGGTATGCTCATCCAGCATGCACACGTCGATCAGATAACGCCGCTCCAATTCGGTCGGCGCGCTGTAAACGTGAATGCATCCGGGTTTATCGCCGGGACAAACTGATACCCGGCCGTCAACAATGTCATAGCTGTTGAACAAGTTCTCACCTCCGCTCCGGTCATTATTAACTGTCGCGCGCCACATAAGCGAAACGTGCGCCGGAAATATACCACCGGATTTGAATTTTGGCAAGCTCAACCGCTTGAAAAAAATAAAAATTAATGCTAAATTCAGCTGTTATCAAACTCTCAGCAACAACCGCCAGAAAACAAAAGGGAAAATATGCTTTTGGAATATTTCCGGCAAATCGCCGCCATTCCCCGGATATCGGGGCATGAAGATGAAGTAAAAAATCTGCTTACCCGCCTTGCCCGGGAAAACGGCCTATCTGTCCGTACCGACCGGGCCGGCAATCTGCTTATTGTCCGTCCGCCTGCCGCGGGATACGGAAAATCCCCCTCAATCATACTCCAGGCCCATCTGGACATGGTGCCGGAAAAAGCGGAAGGTCTCGAATTTGATTTCCTCAAACAAGGTATAACTCCGGTGGAAAAAGATGGGTTTTTAGTATCATCCCTGCCTACCACGCTGGGCGCGGACAACGGCATCGGAGCAGCAGCCGCACTGGAATTACTGTTGGACAAAGATTTCCAATGCGGCGAATTGCGGGGGCTTTTCACCGTCTGCGAAGAATCCGGCCTGGGCGGGGCTTCCGGCATTGAACCATTTATGCTTGAAGGGGATATTCTGCTCAATCTTGACAGCGAGGAGGACGGAGTATTTATCATCGGCTGCGCCGGAGGCATGAATACCCGGATCACACTGCCGGTTGTACGGGAGGAGGCTCCGGCCGGTGCTGACTCCCTGACGCTGGAAATAAAGGACCTTCCCGGCGGACACTCCGGCATTGACATTGACAAAAATATTCCCAATGCCATTATTGAGGGATTGAAAAAGATTGATTTTGCCATTTCATCCGTCTCCGGTGGCGGACGCGGCAGTGCCATTCCGCGTTCCTTTTCCGCCGCGGGAGTAACACTGTCAAATCCCGCCCCGGCTGCGTCAGAAGCCGCCGCGGCAGGAAAAACAATTAAGGTGTGGGAAAAGAATTTCCAGAAAAAGATAATTGAGCTACTGCTTTCCATCCCCAACGGTGCACTGGAGTTTGAACACAACTCCGTTAAATTATCCAGCAATTTCGGTGCGGTCTCCTGCCCGGAGGGAGGCAGATTGGAACTGCTCTTCAACCAGCGCGGCTTTGATGACAGACAACGCCGGGAGCTGGGAGAATTCATTGCGGAAAAATTCATTCCTTTCGGGGCGGAAATTTCCCATGATTCGGAATACTGCGCCTGGCGGGCTGATTTTTCCTCACCGCTGGCAAAGGAAGCCGCAGAACTGTATAAATCCATGTTCAACATCGTTCCCCGGATTGAAGCCATTCACGCCGGACTGGAGTGCGGATTTTTTGCCGCCATCCGGCCGGATCTGCCCATGCTCTCCTTCGGACCGGAGATCAAAGGGGCGCATTCACCCGGGGAAAAACTCTCATTGGAGAGTCTGGAACGCTTCCGGAAGTTTCTGCGCCGGCTGGTTATCCGGCTGAACCGCCTGCCGGAAAATACCGGGAAAGAGATTTGATAAAAATTTTATCCCTGACGCCCCTTGAAAAATTTATGGCGCGGGTGTATATTGTCTCATTAATTGTGCAGGAAGAGAATTAACTTTGAAATAAATTATTTTAGAAAGGAGAATTGAAATGTCGTTTTTCAGTCTGATTGCCACCGCCGCCCCGGCCGCAAGTGCAGCCGCCGCCCCGGCCGCCGCCAATGCTTCAGCTCAGCCGCAGGGAGGCGGTCTGATGGGTATGGTACCGATAATTATCATCTTTGTTGTGATGATATTTTTCATGATGCGTTCGCAGAAAAAGCAGCGTGAAAAACGCCAGGAGATGCTCAACCGGGTGGCGAAAGGCGTCCGGGTTCTGCTGGGCAATGGTATTTTCGGCACCGTCTCCGAGGTAAAGGAAAACTCCTGCATGGTGGAAATCGCCCCCGGAGTGGTAATTGAAGTTGACAAAAACGGCATTGCCGCCGCCGGCAGCGATCTTACCATCGCCGATGAGGCAAAGAAGGCCTGAAAGTAATATTTCCCAACCTAAAAATACAAGAGAAAAAACAGCGAAAAATGGAAAATAAACACTTGGTGCTCCGCACTTTTATCGTTATTGCGGTAATTGCGGTATTTGCCGGTTCCATGATGCCTCTGGCACCCCGGGATTTTTTTGATACCTTTGTCTCCATACTGAAAGATCCGAATGATGCTGAAGCAAAGAAACTGATTGCTGAAGCTAAAGAAATGACGGCAAAAAATCCGGATCTCTATGATTCACAGGCCCTGCTCGCCGCGGCGGACAATGCCAAAATTGACCTGAAAACCAGAGTTAAAGGGGAAAATCTTGAAGACAACCGGGATGTAATGAGCCTGATCCGGAAGAAGGCTTCCAGCTCCATCCGTCTCGGACTCGACCTCAATGGAGGTGTGGAATTCATGCTCCAGCTGGAGCCGGACAAAGAGTTCCTCGACCGCCTGCACAAAATCGGTGAAAACGGTGCGGAAGACCGCGCTGAAGCAGAACAGAAAATGCAGGATGAGTTCGATCGTTACCGGGATCTGGCAGTGGAAATTCTGCGCAAACGACTGGAAAGCCAGAAGATTTTTGAGGCGGAAATTGCCCCCTCCGGCAGCGATTACATATCTTTGCGTGCCCCGATTGTGGCAAAGGATGAAAAACTCAAGCTCCTCAATCTGATCAGCATGAGTGCGAAACTGAGCTTCCACCTGGTTCATCCGAACAACGCTGAACTGGTGCGTCAGTACATGAGCAATCCCAATGGTTTTACCGCGCCCATCGGCTATGAACTGGTTAAGGTCAAAGATTTCAAGACCGGCGACCAGACCCAGCTGCCTTATATGGTTATCAAGAGCAAGCCGGAAATGGACGGCAAAGGCATTGCAGATGCGTTTCCGTTCCGCACCGACTTCGGCCAGCGCATGATCAGCTTGCGCTTCAACAGCAACGGTCAGCAGCGTTTCGCTGATATCACTACCCAGAATGTGGGAAAACCCCTGGCTATCGTGCTTGATGGCGAAATGTACTGCGCGCCCAATATCAATGAACCGATTACCGGAGGCAGTGCGCAGATTTCCGGCAGCTTCTCTGAAGAAGAATGCAAAAATATTTCTGATGCTCTGGTTTCCGGCGGATTTCCCTTCAAAATCAAAGTCAATGCGGTGTTTGACACCGATCCCAAACTGGGACAGAGCAACGTTACCGGAGGTATTTATGTAGGTATCTTTGCTTTGATCATGGTAGTGATCTTCATGTGCGCCTATTATCTGCGTGCCGGAGTGGTGGCGGTTATCGCCCTTTCGCTCAACGTGGTGCTGATTCTGGGATTTCTGGCGGCATTCAATGCCACGCTGACATTGCCGGGTATCGCCGGTATTATTCTTACTCTCGGTATGGCGGTGGATGCCAACGTGCTGATCTTTGAGCGTATCCGGGAGGAATTGAAACGGGGTAAAACCTTGAATAAAGCCGTTTCACTGGGATTTTCCAAGGCGTTGTCCGCGGTGCTGGACTCCAACTTGACTACTTTGATCATCGGTGTAATTCTGCTCTACGTCGGTACCGGAGCGGTGAAAGGATTTGCGGTGACGCTGTGTGTAGGTATTTTGACCACTCTCTTTACCGCACTTTTCGTGTCCAGGCTGCTCTTTGACTACATGGAGAAATTCTTCCACTTCAAAACACTCAAGATGATGGAATTTTTCCGGGAACCGAAATTCAATTTTGAAAAGACCTGGAAATATGCCATTACTCTTTCACTCATCGCGATTGTGGGCAGTTTCGTCTGTTTTGCGGTACGCGGCAAGAGCCTGCTGGGGGTGGATTTTACCGGGGGTACTTCGATTATTTACAACTACCAGGGGCAGGCCTCTGCCACGGAAGTGGAACGGGTGCTTAAAGAAGCCGGCATTCCGGCATCAGTGTCGCTGAAGACCAGTTCCACCGATACCAACAGCCGCAAACTGGAAGTTCTTATCCGCGAAATCGGCGGCGAAGGCGACTCCAAGATGGGCAATATTGAAAATCTGCTGAATTCCAAATTTCCCCAGTGTAAATTTGTGGGCGATCAGGAGACCACTGTCGGCGGTCTGATCGGACGGGAATTCTGCAAAACCGCGCTGCTGGCGGTTGCCCTGGCAATGGTGGGTATCGGTATATATGTTACCCTGCGTTACGAGTGGTCTTATGCGCTGGCCAGTGTGCTGGCACTGTTCCATGACGTGATTATTGTAATGGGTATTTTCGCACTGACCGGACGGGAAATCTCCCTTACGGTGGTGGCGGCGGTTCTTACCGTAATCGGTTACTCCATAAACGATACCGTGGTGGAATTTGACCGCATCCGGGAAAATATAACCTTGCTCCCGAACACACGCTACAATGACATTGTTTCGCTTTCGGTTAATGAGACACTCAGCCGTACCTTGCTGACCAGTTTGACCACCTTTATTGTGGTGGTGGTGATGTTCATCTGGGGTGGAGTGGCGATTAATGACTTTGTCTTTATCATGCTTTGGGGTATTATTGTAGGAACTTACTCCTCAATTTTCATTGCCACTCCGATTGTAGCGTTCTACCATCGCGGTCTTAACAAATTCAAACCGCTGGATATGGCAGCAGTACAGGCGGCAAGACGCGCGGAAAAGAATTGATTCCGGCATCCTGCACGCCGAATACGCAGAAAAAAGTAAATCTCCTCCGGAGCACTTGATAAAATGGGACAGGGCGGAAAACCTTTGAGCCTGGGTTTGGCCGGGATGCGGGGTGAAGTCGGGGACGGTCTTAATCCGGCTCTGGCACTGGACTTCGCCGCCGCTTACGGCAGCTGGTGCGACGGAGGAAAAGTTTTAATCGGTTTCGACAACCGGGCCTCAACAGAGATGCTGGCGGATGCAGTGATTGCCGGATTGAGCTGCTGCGGCTGCCGGGTGGTCAATGGCGGTCCAATGCACGGCGGAATGATCCAGTTTCTGGTACGCGAACTCGGATTTGACGGCGGGCTGTACCTCAGCGGCGGACACCAGAAAGCAGGCTGGAACTCCATTGTTCCGCTGGACCGGGACGGCAGTTACTTCAACTACATCAACCAACGTGAACTCTTTGACCTTTACCACGGCAAACGTTTCCGTTACATGCCGGGAAACCGGCTGGGCAAAATCACGCTGCTGCCGGAAAAGAAACGGGAATTATACTGGGATTTTCTGAGCAGTGCGCTGGATATTTCCGCCATTCGCCGGGCAAAGCTGACCGTGGCGGCAGATTTCTGCAACGGCACCGGGGCATTGGCGGCGGAACGTTTTCAACAACTGCTGGGCATAAAACTTATCGCGGTAAACAACCATTTTTCTCCGCTGATTCCCCACGACCCGGAACCGGGAAGCCAGTGCGGGTCACCACTGGGAAGTTTAATGAAGGTGCTGAATGCGGATGCAGGGATTATCTTCAACAGCGACTGCAGCCGGATGAGCCTGTGCGAAGACGGGGCGGATAAACTTTTAAGCGAAGAATACACCTTCCCGCTGGCACTTAATTACCTGCTGGGTAAATCGCAGGAAAAACAGTTGATCGTTACCAATATCTGCAGCAGCCGGATGATTGACAGGATGGCGGAGAAGTATCGGGCAAAACTGGAAAAAGTCCCGGTGGGACAGTCATCAATTATTGATCACATGAGAACATTCGGAGCGGATTTCGGCGGTGATGGTTCGGGAAGTTTCGCGCTGGCGGATACGGTCAGAGGCTTTGACGGTCTGCTGATGGCAGGAAAAATCATTGAAAGCGTGGCGATCGCAGGGCGGCTGAGCCGGGCAGTGAAAACGCTGGGAAAATTCTATATGAAAAAAATGGTTGTTCCCTGCCGTAAAGAACACGCCTATGCCAAGGCCAGACTACTGGCCGGATTGTTCAGAGATGCGGAAATTTCAGATTTTGACGGCTGGCGTTTTGACTGGCCGGACGGTTTTCTCAGCGTGCGCCTCTCCGGCACGGAAGCGGTGGTAAGAATTATTTCCGAGTCGGAAAAGGAACTGGAGGCGACCAGACGCGCGGAAAGATCCCGTCGTTTTTTTGAGGATAACGGGGAGTATTGAACGCACCATGGGAGCATTGAGGACACTGAAATTTTCGGAAAGCGGAGTCCGGGGCGTGGTGGGCGAAAGCCTGACTCCGAAACTGGTGCTGGAACTGGCGGCGGCCTTTGGCAGTTATCTGGGCGGCGGTCTGGTAGCAGTGGGGCGGGATACCCGTACCAGCGGAGCGGCATTAAATCACGCGCTCTGTTCCGGTTTGACCTCAGTGGGCTGCCGGGTACTGGATTTGGGGGTGGTGCCGACACCGACCATGCAGTTTATGACCCGCAAACTGGGGGCGTCCGGAGCGGTGGTGCTGACAGCGAGCCACAATCCGATGGAGTGGAATGCGCTTAAATTTATCAGCAAATCCGGCATGTTTCTGGATCGGCAGGAGGCGGCGGAACTTTTTGATATCTATACGCAGAGTGCGTTTGAATACAAGACGGAAGACCGGCTGATAAAAAAAGAGTACTTGAAGAACGCCTTTGCTGAACATGAGAAAAAAATTCTCTCCTGTGTCAATGCGGATTTAATCCGTTCCCGGCACTTCAAGGTGGCGGCAGATTGTGTGAATGGTGTCGGAGCCGTTTATACTGAACAATTTCTGCGGAATTTGGGATGTGAAGTTACTGTGCTGAACAGTCGGCCTGACGGTGTTTTCGGCCGTCCGCCGGAACCGATTCCGGAAAATCTCGGGGCGATTTCCGATTTGATGAAAAAGGGAAATTTTGATATTGGTTTTGCCCAGGATCCGGACGGAGACCGGCTGACGCTGCTGGACGAAAAAGGCGGGATTTTAAGTCCGCATCTTACAGTGGCACTGGCGGTGGAACATATATTGTCAAAGCGGCCGGGAGAAAAAGTAGTGGTAAATGTTCAAACCACCCGGATTATTGAAGATTTGGCCGACGAGTATGACGGCGAACTCTTTTATGCCAAGGTGGGGGAAATCAATGTCGTTGAAAAAATGCTTGAAGTCGGTGCCGCCATTGGCGGAGAGGGCAACTGCGGCGGAGTGATTTTCCCGGCAGTCAACTTCGGCAGGGACAGTTTCAGTGCCATGGCGTTACTGCTGGAAAGCATGGCAATGCGCCGGGAGAGCTTGAGCGAACACCTGAAAACCATGCCGCTGATCTGGCAGTATAACGGCCGTTTTCCCATGGGGCCGGCGGCGGCAAGAGAGGTGATCGGAAAAATTAAAAAACTTTTCGCGACGGAAAAAATCACTGATTTTGACGGTCTGCGGATTGATTTTGATACCGGATGGGTGCTGTTGAGGAGTTCAAACACTGAAAGCATCCTGCGTCTTCAGATTGAGAGCGAAGCCGAAGACGCAATGGAGATGTTGAAAAACAGGTTTATTGTTCTGCTGGAAAGACTTTCCGCGGAAGAAGAGAAAAAATTTGCCGGGAAAACCGGCAGAACGGGCAGAAAGTGAAAAAAGTACAGATTTTTGACCTGGATAATACGCTGATTAATCTGGATTCGGACTACAGGTGGAAATTTTTTGCGGTGGAAAAGGGTTTTGCGCCTCCGGATGCGGTTGCCAGGGCTGAAGAATTTTACAATGATTACAAGGCGGGCAAACTGGATATTGATAAATTTATTGATTTTCAGTTTGCCGAGTTCCGGAACCGCCGGGTGGAGGAGGTAGCCGGCTGGATGGACGAATATTTTCAATCCTGTATTCTTCCCGGTGTGCGGCAGGATGCGGTAAAAGCAGTAAGAAAAGCACTTGAACAAAATTGCCTTACTGCCATTTTGAGTTCCACCTGTGATGCCATTGTGCGTCCGGCGGCGGAATATTTCGGAGTGAAAAATATCATCGGCACCCGCCTGGAGCAGAAAGACGGACGCTATACCGGAAAACTCGCCGGGGTATATGCTGTCGGGCAGGGAAAGATTGCCGCGGCAGAAAATTTCTGCACCGCCAACTCCGCTGCTTTATCCGATGTATGCGCCTATGGCGACAGCGTTAATGATATCTTTCTGCTGGAGAAATGCGGAGAAGCTGCGGCGGTAAATCCCGATGCCGGATTACGCGCGGCGGCAGAAAAAAATTGCTGGCAGATATTAAACTGGAAATAATCAAAAAAAACTTACAGATACGGAAAAAAGAAAATGAGCAAAATTAAAGAACTGGCCCGGGCTTACGAGTCCGCCGAGGTCGAAAGCAAGTGGTATCCCTGGTGGGAGGAACATAAACTTTTTCATGGCACCTACGAACCCGGCAAGGAGACATATTCCATTGTTATTCCGCCGCCCAACGTTACCGGCATTCTCACCCTCGGGCATGTGCTTAACAACACCTTGCAGGATATTTTGATCCGCTATCACCGGATGAACGGCCGGAGTGTGATCTGGTTTCCCGGTACCGACCACGCCGGCATCGCTACGGAAAGCCGGGTGGAAAAATACCTCCGCACCGAAGAAAAAACCGGACGGGATGAGCTGGGACGGGATGAATTCATCCGCCGGGTGTGGCAGTGGAAGGAAAAATACGGCGGCACTATTATCCGACAGCTCCGCACGCTGGGATGCTCCTGCGACTGGGAACGGGAACGTTTCACCATGGATGCCGGGCTGAGCGAAGCAGTGAAAAAGGTCTTTGTTGAACTTTACAACAAAGGTTACATCTACCGCGGTCAGAGAATGATCAACTGGTGTCCGGTGGCGAAAAGTGCGCTTTCTGATGAAGAAGTTATTTACAAAGATGTGCCCGGCAAATTTTATCATTTGAAATATGAATTTGCCGACGGCAGCGGTTATCTGGTGGTGGCGACCACCCGGCCGGAAACGCTGTTCGGGGATACTGCGGTGGCGGTCAACCCGGAGGATGAACGTTACAAACACCTGATCGGCAAAATGGTGAAACTGCCGCTGACCGGCCGGGAAATTCCCATTATCGGAGATATTCACGCCGATCCGACCAAGGGAAGCGGCTGTGTGAAAATCACCCCCGCCCACGATCCCAACGACTTTGAAGTCGGTAAACGCCACAATCTGCCGGTGATCAATATTATGAATCCGGATGCGTCGCTCAATGCCGCGGCAGGAGAACTCTTTGCCGGGCTTGACCGTTATGAAGCGCGTAAAAAAGCGGTTCAGATGCTGGACGAACAGGGACTTCTGCTGGAAGTGGAGGATATTGTTCACGCGGTGGGATATTCTGAACGCGGCGACGTTCCGATTGAAACTCTGGTAAGTTACCAGTGGTTCTGCAACATGAAGGAACTGGCCAAACCGGCAATCGAAGCGGTGAAATCCGGCCGGATCAAATTCCACCCCGAACGCTGGAGCAAGACCTATTTCCACTGGATGGAAAACATTCAGGACTGGTGTATTTCCCGGCAGATCTGGTGGGGACACCGCATTCCGGCCTGGTACAACGATGAAACCGGCGAAGTTTACGTCGGACTTTCCGAACCGGATAAACCCGGCAAATGGCGTCAGGAAGAAGATGTGCTGGATACCTGGTTCAGCAGCTGGCTCTGGCCATTCTCCATCATGGGCTGGCCGAAGGAGACGGAGGAGTTGAAACACTTTTATCCCACCGGCGATCTGGTGACCGGGCCGGACATTATTTTCTTCTGGGTGGCCCGGATGATCATGGCGGGAATGGAGTTTATGAAAGATATACCGTTCCGCAACGTATATTTTACCAGCATTATCCGGGACGGACAGGGGCGCAAGCTCTCAAAATCGCTGGGTAATTCGCCTGACCCGCTGGATGTTATCCGGGAATACGGCGCAGATGCGCTGCGTTTCTCCATTGTTTACATTGCCCCGGTGGGGATGGACATCCGCTACTCCAATGAAAAATGCGAAATCGGACGGAATTTTGCCAACAAACTCTGGAATGCCTGCCGTTTCCGTCAGCTGCAGGGCGAAGTTTCCGCGCATTTCCTTGAACTTGCTCCGGAACATTTTGCCAATCTTACGGACGATGAAAAATGGATGCTCTGCCGTCTGGATCAGTGCGTAAAATCAGTGAATGAGTCTTTGAAGGAATTCAAGTTCCATACCGCCGCCCATGATGTTTACGAAACGGTGTGGAGCGGCTTCTGTGACTGGTTTATTGAAGCGGAAAAGGTGAGTCTCCGGGCGGGCGGCAAACAGCGTGAACATGCGCTGGCGGTTCTTGATTACGCGCTTTACCGGATACTGCGTCTGCTGCATCCTTTCATGCCCTTTATCACTGAGGAACTGGCTCATGCCATGGGATTTCTGTCCGACGAAGAAAGCATTATGAAAGCCCCCTGGCCCAAAGCGGACGGCAGCGAGGAAAAATATTCCGGTACCGCCGAACTGGTATACGGCAAATATGAAGCGGTCACCTCCGGACGGGCATTGAAAGCAGCATACAATATTCCGGACGGTAAAAAAGTTGATTTCTATTTCAAGGCCAACGATGACAAGGCACTTGAATTTCTGGAACGTTCCCGCGGTTCGCTGGAAAGCCTGCTTAATGCGGCAGAACTCACACTTTCAACAGCGGATTATTCCGGTTCTGCCGCTCCCTCCATGCTGACGAAACTGGGCAGCATTCACCTGCCGCTGGAGGGGGTTATTGACGTTGCCGCGGAAAAGGTGAAACTCCAGAAACAGGAAAAGGAACTTTCCGCCTGGATCGCCGGCAGCCGGGCCAAACTGGCCAATGAACGCTTTGTTTCCAAAGCTCCGGCCAAAGTGGTTGAGGATGTCAAAACCGCACTGGCGGAAAACGAGGAGAAACTCAACCGGATTCGTGAAATGCTGAAAAATCTTTAACCGGATCAGAAAAAATGGCGTTGAAATTAAAAAAATTTGACCGTCTGGTGATTGCCGGAGATTCCATTACTGATGTGGGCCGTGCTCAACCGGTAGGGGAAGGATTGTTTAATTCGCTGGGAAATGGTTACCCCGCATTGGTGGATGCCTTTTTGTGCTCCTCCTGCCCGGAACTGATGATCCGGGTCACCAATATGGGAACCAGCGGAAACACCTCCCGGGATCTGCTGGCACGCTGGGAAAAAGATGTTCTGCAGCTCAATCCGGCATTTATTGTCCTGATGATCGGCGTCAACGACGTCTGGCGGCAGTTTGACAGCCCGCAAATGACAGACTGGCACGTACTACCGGAAGAATACGAAGCCAACCTCCGGAAAATGCTGGACAGCGGAATTGCGGCAGTGGGGAAAGAACACTTTATTCTGATGACGCCATATTATATGGAGCCCAACCGCAACGATCCTATGCGTTCAACAATGGATAAATACGGTGAAATCTGCCATAAATTAGCCGGAGAATATCAAATATCTCTGGTGGATACACAGGCGGAATTTGACCGGCTTTTCCAAAGCATCCACCCCAACCGTATCGCCTGGGACCGGGTTCACCCCAACCTCCCCGGCCACCTGCTGCTGGCCAAAGCACTGCTCCGGGAAATCGGCCTGGATCTGTCCCGTTAAATAATTATATAAAAAGAATACCGCGAAAAGGAAAAACCTTTTCCCGGAATGTTTTTTAAATGAGTAGGTGCGAGAAGGAAAAACCTTTTAAGGAAA
>CASECL010000205.1 GCA_949286445.1 uncultured bacterium
CGCTTTTCATGACCCCCTGTGTGGCCAAGGAACGTACTCTTTTCGGTACCGGATATCTGCCGTTTTTCGCAGATCAGACTTACGGCTTGAAAGACCAGGATCTGGCTTTGATCGGTACGTCAGAACAGACACTGGTGGGTTATCACGCTGATGATACTCTTGACGGAGCCCAGCTGCCGTTGATGTACACAGCGTACACCCCCTGTTTCCGCACCGAGGCCGGAAGTTACGGCCGTGCCAGCCGGGGAATTTTCCGGGTCCACCAGTTCCACAAAGTTGAGCAGATAATTTTCTGCAAACCGCAGGATTCAGTCAAATATCATGAATTCTGTCTGGAAAATGAGGAATATCTGCTCCAGAAACTTGGTTTGCCCTATCATGTGGTAAATGTCTGTGTCGGCGACCTGGGCGCGCCGGGATACAAGAAATATGATATCGAGGCATACTTCCCCGGTTTCGGCGGTTATCGTGAAGTTACCAGCAATACCAATCTGACCGGATTTCAGAGCCGCCGCCTGAATATACGTTACCGTCAGGGCGAGGAACGGGATTATGTTCACACCATCAGTGCCACGGCGTTGACCGACCGGGTGGCGGTGGCGATACTGGAAAACAACCAGCGCGCTGACGGCAGTGTAGTGGTTCCTGAAGTATTGCGTCCGTTTACCGGATTTGATGTGATTGAACCGGTGAAAAAATAGGGATTGACAAACACCATGAAGAAAATTTTTTCCGGATTGCTGACTTTCTGTGCTTTGAGCGCATGTTGGGCGTTTGATATCGGTGCAAACGCATCGTCTGCAGTTTTGGGCGATTTGCTTTCCGGAAAGGCGTCTTTCCGGACACTGAATGAATTTAAAGACAAGCGGACAGTGGTATTGTACTTCTGGACGCTTAATTGCCCTCCCTGCATAGAGGGAATAAAGGATTTCAATGCGCTGCAGAAAACGTTTTCCGGGAAAAATGTGGAATTCATTTCTGTTTTGTGTGAAGATATATCCAATCCGAAGACCGCGGCAAGGGCAAAACAGGAGGCGGCAAAAATTACAGCTCCGGTATTTCTGGATTCCAAAGGAGAACTTGCTTCCGCTTTTCTCCGGCCTCAGGATCGGGTACCGGTTCTGGTGGTGGTGGATATGAGCGGGCGTTTCATCTGGCGCGGCCGGGTTTTCAATGGCAAGGCGGTGCTGGATGATGTCCTTGCCGCCAAGTTTGATGTCGCCGCGGCGGTGAAAAGAGACGGATTTGAACGGGATCTCACCGCCGCGCTCCGGGAAAAGAATTTTTCCCGTGCGGTAGTGGTGCTGGATCAGTATTCCCGGGCGTTTCCGGCTGATATGGGGCCGGTCATGCTGCAGGCCAGACTGCTGGCAGTGGAGCTGAAAAAAGAGAAACAGGCATTGCGGATACTGGACGAAAAAATTAAAAAAATTCCTCAGGCCTATTCGCTTTATGAGTTGAAGATCAGTATTCTGATGCAGAACCGCAAGGAAAATTCCGCGTTGCTGGATCAGACCTACCGGGATATGGCTTCAACCATTAAAGATAATGCCCTGCTTCTCTATGTCGCCCGTCAGCTTTTGATGCGTCCCAATTCGGAATGGACGGTGCCGCATGCTTATATTGTACTGTCGGAAGTGCTGAAGCGCAAAGATCTCACCGTTGATCAGCGGGTGCGTTCGCTCCAGACACTGGGGAATATTTATTACCGGGCCGGCCGCCTGGATAAAGCGGTAAGTTTACTGGAAGAGGCGGTAAAATTAAACAAAGATGCCAAATTATCCCCGATGCTGAAGACAGATCTGGATGTTTACCGCAACAGTTTGGAATTTTCCAAAACACTTTGAATGGAAAGGTTTATTGCAATATGTTGAATGTGGCAGTTGCAGGAGCCGCCGGCAGAATGGGGCGGCGGCTGGTGGCAAATATTATCGGCAGTGATGATTTGAAGCTTTCCGGGGCACTGGAAATTGCGGGATGTCCTTTTGTTGGACAGGATGCCGGAAATCTCGCCGGAGCAGGAGACTGCGGAATGATGATAACCGATCAGGCGTCAAAGGCTTTTGCCGGAGCAGATGCAGTAATTATTTTTACCGTCGGCAGCGTGATTGATCTGGTGCGTGAGGCAGTGAAAAACAATGCCGCAGTGGTGCTGGGAACGACGGCACTGCCCAAAGAGGAACGCGAAGAGATAAATGCACTTGCCGCCAAAGGTGCCAGAGTGGTTCTCTCCTATAACATGAGCGTAGGAGTCAATCTGCTTTTCAAACTGGTCAGCGAAGCGGCAAAAACCCTGGGCGAAGATTACAACGTTGAGATTATAGAAATGCACCACAATCAGAAGAAAGATGCTCCCAGCGGTACTGCGGTGCGCCTGGCTGAAGTGGTTTGTGAAGCCCGTGGGTGGTCCTATGAAGATGATGTCAAACACGGCCGTGAAGGTGTGGTTGGCGCGCGTCCGAAAAGAGAGATCGGCATGCATTCTCTCCGCGGCGGCGATGTAGTGGGCGACCATACGGTGGTTTTTGCTGTAAATGGCGAACGGGTGGAACTTTCTCACCGGGCATCAAGCCGGGATACTTTTGCTCTCGGCGCGTTGCGGGCGGTGCGCTTCCTGGCTGATGCCAAGCCGGGTATTTATGATATGCAGGATGTGCTTGGCTTGAAGTAAGTTTTTTTGGGTACAGCTGCAATATAAAACGATATAAAGACGGGAATGAGCTTTTTTAGTTCTTTCCCGTTTCTTTATTTTATGGGTGAGACGGATGGTAATTACTGTAATCAAGAACCAATTTCCCCCGTACCGGAAACGTGTTTACAGTCAAATTTGCAGTATCAGAACAGCCATCCGCAGAGTAAAAAAAGTTGACAGTTACGTTTTTTCCGGCAGCGGAGAACAAAGCCCCCGACGTTCCCGGGAAACTCTGAAAAGATAAAGCATTAGCAGCAGAAAATAAAATATCCGGCACACTTTATCCATCAGTGAGCCGGATACAGACATTTATCCGGTTTTACGGGCATTTGCTCTGCTTAACGTTAAAATAACGTTTTATTTTTTGCCTGCTATCAAGATAAAACCATTATTTTACCGGAGGACAAATACGTCCTTTGCGGCAGATGATGTTATTGTTCTCATCCAGCACAACGATCCGGGGCTCCATTGCCGCCGCTTCTTCCAGGGTGGCAAGCGAAAAAGCCATAATGGTAATAACATCGCCTTTCTTGCCCTGATGGGCCGCCGGGCCATTAAGCATAAACTGTTTCTGCCCGGGTACGCCGGGAATGGCGTAAGTTTCAAACCGGGTTCCGTTATTCCGGTTTACCACCAGAATTTTTTCGTAGGGGAAAATACCGGCCTCCTTGAGAATAAGAGGATCTATTTCAAGACTGCCTTCGTAGTAAAGTTGGCAGTCAGTCACTCTGGCGGTGTGAATTTTGCCGCTCAACATCATTTTCTGCATATTGATAATCTGCCTTATTTCGGTTAAAAAATAATACCATGCTTTATAATATAATCCAGATTCAGAAAAAAGCACGTTTTTTTTCAGAAAAAAGCTTGACTTTTTTGCTGAAAGCTGTATCTTATGTGGTGATGCAGGCCGAAGTGGCGAAATGGCAGACGCACTAGACTCAAAATCTGGCGGTGGAAACACCATGTGGGTTCGACTCCCACCTTCGGTACCATTCTTTTCCTGCTCTCTCCCATGTTTCAAATTCACGGAATGTTCTGCTGTTCTGTGTAAAGATTGGACTATTTTGTTTTCCGCATCATCTTTGATTAAAAATACGGTATCTTCATTTTCAGTTTGCGGATCAAATAAGATAGACGGCATTGATTTTATCCGTAGGAGGCAGCGGTCTTTCTGCACGGCAAACTTGAACCACAAAGCGGGAGAAACATCTGCAAACAGGCAGGCTGTTAATAATCAGGGCGAGTTGGACTGCGTAAATCAAATGTGTTCCATGCTGTAACAAATCAGCAGCAGAAACAAAAAAAAGAGCGGGTTTGCAATGATTTGCAACCCGCTGTTTTTTATTGCTTGAAAATGGTACACCCGACGAGATTCGAACTCATGACCTTCTACTCCGGAGGCAGACGCTCTATCCAGCTGAGCTACGGGTGCACTACATCACTTAATATAGCCCGTTTTTGAAAAAAATCCACCCCACTTTCCGGATTTATTCAGAAAAAATCATTTTTAATGATAAATTTCCCTGTTTTTCCGGTATCGGATATTGTACCGCGACTGCGGTTAGTGCATGTTTTTGTGGGGAAAATGACGCCGGAGTATTCATTCAGGAAAAATCCCGGCATGTATAATTGATAAAATATCACATACATTATCAGTCCGACGCCGCATTTCCGGCTGAATTGACGCTGTGATCTATTAATTTTAACGCAAG
>CASECL010000206.1 GCA_949286445.1 uncultured bacterium
CCGTTTGAACGGATCGGAAGGAAAGATCTGGGCAGTTTTGACGGCGGCCGCTGCTTTTATCTGGTAAGGGAATTTGTATTTACCGGAGATACGGAAAAAGAGTATTACCTGCTGCTGGGGCGCAGCTGTTCGGTGAAAATATATCTGGATGGCGTGGAGCTGGGGGAATATGAGGGAGAAGTCGGGTACTCTCCGATGTCAGAAGATTTTGTCACATATCACTTGCGTTTCACCGGTGAAAAACAGCGGCTGGTGATTAAATGCGCGCCAAGAAGCGATGATTTTTCTGTTTCTGTAACCTTTATCGACCATGTGGAACACCATCCCAGAAATCAGGGAATATCCTGGTTTATTGATGAAATTGATGATGTGCTGGAAAAATAGTTTAAGACAATAAAAAATAATCCGTTTCAGATACTGCCAGAGAGTAAATTCTGAAACGGATTTTTTTGCCGGTTCAGAAGCCGAGATTGCGGAATACTTCCACCAGCTGTTTTATGGAGTACCCGCCGGGGGGCGCAAGAAGTTTTCCTGCCCAGTTCTCTCCATCCTGTGGGGATACTTCAGTCTGATACTCCAGCATTCGGGGGCAGGAACGCAGTCCGGCAACAGTTTCCGGCCAGTTTATGGTGCCGTCTCCCGGCATGCCGTGGAGATCAGAATAACCGTCATTGTCATGCAAATGAGTTGTGACAATGAAATCACGCAACGTTTCCATGGCATTGTCTTCCGGTATAATGCCGTTTTCCCACCACCTGTTGCGCATATTCTGGGAATAGAATTCCAATTTTTTACCCGGCGCAGTCGCCATGCAGTTGGCGTGACCGGCGTCAAAGCAGACTCCGGCAGCCGGACTGGAGGAGAAGTTTTTCACCAGATTCAGAACTTCAGCGGCAGAATTGGGCGGTTCAAAACTGTTTTCCACCGCAATTACAATTCCGAGTTTTTCCGCTTCCGGAATGAGCCGCTCAAGCGTTTCAACCGCCAGCGGCCGCAGGGTATCCAGCGGTACATGGTTATAACAGTGGTGATATGCTCCGATATGAACAGTGTAAGTCAAACTGCCGGACTCCGCGGCAATACGCATGGCACGCAGATGCCGGTCAATCATGTTTTCCCTGGCTTCCATTACCGGAGTATTCAAATCCTGATCGGGCCCGAAAGGAGCGTGCATGGAGACAAATTCCAGATTTAACTCCTTTGCTGTCTTTTTTAGGAAAGCGGGAAAATCTTTTTCATCCAGAGCCCGTTCTGCGAGAACATTAGTAAAGACCATGGATTTTACGCCATGGTCGGCAAATTCGCGCAGCAGTCTCCGGAACAGGTCATCCGGCACATCTTTCCAGTTGTAATAAAAACTCAATCCCTGTTTCATGATACATTGATCCTGTTTTTATATCAGGAGCTATTTTTTGTTTTCTGTTTTGGCGGATTGTCAACCGGATATTGCAAATTTTCAGCGTTTTTCCGGCACCACTTCCAGCCAGTAGCCATCAGGATCGGTTACAAAGTAAATCCCCATTTGGGGGTTTTCATAACAGATGCAGCCCATTTTCTCATGGCGGGCATGGGCGGCGGCATAATCATCCACCTTGAACGCTAAGTGAAATTCATTATCGCCAAGATTATAAGGCTCGGTTCTGTCCCGGAGCCAGGTTAATTCCAGCTGATGTGCGCTGTTGCCATCCTCAAGATACACAATAATAAAACTCCCGTCCGGAGCACTTATCCTGCCAACTTCATGCATATCAAAGGCTTCAGTATAAAATTTCAGGCTTTTATCCAGATCGAATACATTAAAATTGTTATGAACCATGCGAAATTTCATTTTTCACTCCCGGTTGAAGCATTACTGTTGAATTATCCCAGTTTTTTTACCGTGGTGCCCGGATTGAAGTAACAGGGCAGCATGTGGGATTTTTTTCCGTCTCCTCCATCATCAAGCAGCTTCATCGCCAGTGAACCAATCTCCCGCAGCGGATTTATCATCGCACAGAAATCAATCTGTGAAAAACCTATCCGGTTACGGCAGATACCCATCACACTTATATCATCCGGAACCCGCCGTCCCGCTTTAAGTACCTGAGTGTAAAATCCATCGGCACTGGCGTCACAGACACAGAATACCGCTGTTACTTCCGGACGTTTTTCCATCAATTCAGCATAGTAGGTCGGCGAATCAGACAGCGCATCTTTGCGGTTGATGAAAAAATCATTTTCCGGAACAAAAACTTTTCCAAACTCCTGGAAAGCTCTTTTGGCTCCATTGATCAGCAGCGGAGTGTGATAGTTTCTGCCGTAATAACTGCCGCTGGCATTACCGTTTTCCCGGCAGTAAAACTCCCCGATCATGGCTACCTCACGGTGTCCGCACTCAAAGAGATACTTTATCCCCTCGTAGGCGGCAAGCTCGTAATCCGGAGCTACTGAAATGGTGTTTTCCAGA
>CASECL010000207.1 GCA_949286445.1 uncultured bacterium
ACCACACTGTAATAAGGCAGAATAAGCATCGCCGTCAATATCCCCGCAAACCCGGTCATTCCCCACCCGTAACGCATTACTCCAAGCCCGAAAAGCACGGTAAAAATCCCTCCCCCGGGACTGCCGGAAAAAATAAAGTAAGCTCCTACACCTACAAGCAGAATTCCACACAGAAAAGCGATGGATTTTTTATATCTGCCGATTTTCATAAACGCACCGAAAGGATTTTTGCCGGTGGCGCGGCCGATGGCAATCTCGCACAGCAGCAGCGGTACTCCAATTAAAAGTATGCTTATCAAATATACCAGCATAAAGGCTCCGCCGCCGTTTTTACCCAGAATGTACGGAAACTTCCAGACGTTACCAAGACCTACTGCGCTGGCGGCAATAGCCAGCACAAATCCCAGATTGCTGCTCCAGTGTTCTCTTCTCATATTTCCTCTCTGAAAAAGTATGATATTTTCCGGAAATATATCGCCGGAAAGCACTTTTTTCAATCATGATAAGACATTTTTCCTTTTTTTTATTTCGGAATTTGAAGTATTCAGCAAAATACTTTGCTTTATATCTCCGCAACTGAATAAAGTTTTATAAAGTTAAATTCACGTTAAAAACAGTATCTCTCTTGTATTTTGACGGAAACACATTTATAATCCAGAGTAAAACACCATTTTTTACAATAAAAAAACCAGGAGAACAAAATACATTATGAAAACTAACTTTCTCCCCCCGGACTGGCTGAAAAGCATTTCCGGCAAAACAAACCGGATAAGTTTGAATGCCGCCGGAAAATTTTTCCCCGCTCTGCTGTTGCTTTCCTGTTCATCGCTCACTGGAGCAGATGCTCCCAACATCGCCGGACAGGATATCAAAACCGTGGCAAAGAAAACCGGTTATACCGTTTCTGAGATAGAAAAGTATTTCCCGCCGCTGAAAAAATGGCCGGATGCAGAAAAGATGTTCGCCACCGCTCCCGGATTTGCGCAATCCCGTTTCCCCGCATCACCCAAGCCTGGAGTACACCCCAGAGTATGGTTCACTCCGGAACAGCTTCCGGAAATCCGCCGCCGGATGAATGAAGATAAAGTAGCCTCTTTCTATATGCGTGCCATAAGGGGCTTCTGCCTGCAGCTCTCTCCGGACCGCGAACTCTGTGAGAAGACGCTTTCCAACCAGAATTTACGCAAAAATCCCTCCATCCGCAATGAGTTTCTGAAAAAAAATATCGAGGTCGGACGCGGTGTTTACGGTTATCACGGCCCCTGGCTCGGCGGCTGGTACAACGAGCTGGCGGCGGGAAAAATCCCGGATGAACTGGAAAAACACTGGGATGATAAACCCGCTAACAATCCCCGGCGTTATCTGATGCACCTGCTCCCCTTTGAAGCTTTCCGCGCGTTGATTGATCAGGATGAGGCAGCTTCGGTCAAAGCAGGAAAAGCTCTTGCCACCATAGTCCGGCGTCATGCGGAAAATTTGAAAAAATTAACCGCCACCAATGAGTGGCAGAGCGTTTATGCCATTCTCAACAGTCAATCTATCGGCCTGACTTATGACATGACTTACAACCACCTTTCTCCCGCCGACCGGGATACGATAAGGGATTTCATTACCGCAGTCACCCGGGGGAAAAATCTTCTGCCCGCTTCGCATCTGCCGGCTTTCCCGGGCAACACCACCAACTGGCTGATGATCCACATGAACATCCTCCCGATGCTGCTTTCGGTCGAGGGTGAAAAAGGTTTTGATCCTGTCGCGCTTCAAAGCGCATGGGAAGATATGAAAAAATGGGTCTTTGTCACCGTCGGACCGGATGGTGCGCCTTTTGAAGGATTTACCAAAAGCCTTTACTATGCCCATTGGCCGCTGCTTTGGGAAAAACACGGCAAAAAGGCTTTTTCCACCAGTTTCTCCAAAAATAACGGCGGAAAATACAATCTGCACATGATGCTGCCGTATGGCGGAGAATTCGTTTATGAAACCGGAATTACTCCGGTCGTCGCCGGAATAGACTGCTTTAAATACGCCCATCCGTCTGATCCGGTGATTGATATGATTTACGGCTATACCGTAAAAGACATTATCAACCGCCCGGATGACATCCCGGTCTGGGGCAATGGCAATCTGGGATTTCTGTCCACCCGGACCAGTTATCCGCCTTCGTACTTTGTCCCCATGGTCGCGGATGATCCGGCTGGCGTTTCCGGCAAAAATTACAACTGGGATGAAACATTCGCCAGGACCATGGAGCATTTGAAAAAAACCGGAGAACCGCTGAGTTATTACAGCGATTACCGGGGCGTGATGACCGCCAGAAGCGGCTGGGACAAAAACGCACTTATGCTCTATTTTGAACCGCGCAACGTTCCCGGCGGTCATACCCACGGCTCACGCAATGAATTTCTGGTTTTCGGTCTGGGGCGCAAATGGTCGGATCGGCCGTTCAATGTGGAGTCAGAAAGTTCTTTCCACTCCTTAATCCATATTGACGGCAAGGGCCAGAACGGTCAGGGCGTCAAATGTCCTCCGGGAAAAACGTTGCGGGCAGAAGACGCCGGAAGTGCTTTTATCGGTGTTGGAGATGCCACCTGGGCCTATTCGAAAATATTCGTCAACAATGCCAAAGGGGAAAAAGTTGACATCACTCCGAACCAGTCCAGACTGCATAAATCCCCCCTCCCCTGGATGGATCTGCCGTATTCCAAATTGCCTCATTGGTTTACCGGGAAAAAAGGCGAACTGGAAAAAATGGCCGGCCACGCTTTCTGGACCGATTACAATCCGGTTAAACACGCCGTCCGCAGTACCGTACTGGTGCGGGGGGAAAATCCCTATGTGCTGGTGGTTGACGATCTGGACAAAGACGGCAAAGAACATCTCTATTCATTTCGTATGATGCTGGCACCTGATCTTGTCATTGATAAAAAGCTGAACGGCAAATCACTGGATATCACCTTGAAAGAAGACGGTCCACGCCGCTGTCTGGTGCGTTTTGTTGAAGCCGGCGGCAAAACACCGGGGTCTCAGGAACT
>CASECL010000208.1 GCA_949286445.1 uncultured bacterium
GGAACTGATGCCCTATATTGAAAAGCACTACCGGGTAAATAATTCCCGGCATCTTTGCGGTTTCAGCATGGGCGGATACGGTTCAATGCACTACATGCTGTGCCATCCGGAATACTTCAAAAGTGTATTTGTTTACAGCAGCGGGCTGCATTATATGGATAACGTCAATGGCTTGAAGCCGGGTAAACGCGGTATTACCCATTTCGGCAATTATGACGGCAATGAAAAAAATTACGCGCCTTATTCGGTTTACCTGCGCCTGGATGAATTTGTCAAACAGGGTAAAAAACTTCCCCCGGTAAAAATGGTCTGGGGCAGCGAAGACAAGGTCGCCGAAACAGATGAAATGTCAAGATATTTCGTCGATTACTGGAAAAAACGCGGTTATAATGTCGAATGGGAACGCCTTCCGGGAGGACATACCTGGAAATTCTGGCGAGATAATTCCCCGAAAATATTGGACTTTGTCTGGAAAAATCGCTGAAAATATCTGACAGTTTCACCAGTGTATCAGACAATGAAGCCTCACAAGCAGTCTTCATTTTGATCGTTTCGAATGAGGTAAACACTCATTTTACCTGCAAAAACAGCCGTTTTTGCAGGTTTATTATTGAAAAATTGCTGGAAAACCATCTTTTTTCAAAAAAAATTGCTAAAATGATTTGATGTTTTGCCTAAGTTGAGCTATATTTATATACGCTCGATTTGAGTGTTGCGGAGAGGTGGCTGAGTGGCCGAAAGCAACGGTTTGCTAAACCGTCATAGGGGAAACTCTATCGGGGGTTCGAATCCCCCCCTCTCCGCCATTTACTTTTCTTTTCGCGAGAAAAGAAAAGTAAACAAAAGAAAAGCGGTCAAAAACTTCGTTTTTATCCCACCAGGGGGCGCAGTCATCCGCCGGAAAATTGCTTTACCACGCATCATAGCAATTCGCAATGTTTATTTCGCGGAAAAAGAAAAGTAAACAAAAGAAAAGCGGTCGGAAACTGTTGTTTTTATTCCACCAGGGGGCGCAGTCATCCGCCGGAAAGTTGCTTTACCACGCATCATGGCGTGCCACATTATTTGTGTTGCGGGAAAAGAAAAGTAAACAGAAGAAAAATAGTCTGTATTTAATGTTTTTGATTTCTCACGGAAGCGTGATAAAACATAAATTATTTGTCCATTCATGTTATCTCACAGCTGGATTGTGCGTGCTGTATTTTAGCTGATTCAACTATGTCAAAACCTATATCAAATTCCGGGAGAAAATACTCAAAGCCAATTTTTATAATAATTGACTTGCGGTAAAGTAAGATATAAGTTCGGATAATTTTATCTGTTTTGCAACTGATATCAAGAGAATGCCATTTGCAGAGCTCTTCATGCTTGAACCACTCTGTCTCAAAAAACAGTTGTGCCGCTGTTTCAGCTGTGTAATTTTTTGCTCCGGTAACAATGCTGTTTTAATTGTATAATTCTATTTTTGCTCCGAGAGCTTGGAAGTCTTTGACAAAATCAGGATAGGTCACTGCGAAACATTCCGCATCATGGATTACGCTTGGTGAATCCGCACTTATTGCAGCTATCGTCAGAGCCATGGCAATCCGGTGATCTCCGTGACTTTGAAGATCATCTGAGCCATGAAGATTACCGCCCTTGATTATCATGCCGTCGGATAATTCTTCTACTTCAGCTCCCATTTTGCGCAATTCTGCAGTCATGCAGCTTATCCGGTCGGTTTCCTTGACTCTGGCCTGCGGAACATTCAATAATCTGGTTTCGCCGTTTGCCGTTGCCGCCGCCGCCGCCATAGCAGGCAGCGCGTCCGGGGTGGCATTCAGATCAAATGATCCGCCCCGCAAACCTTCGGCTGGAGCGTGGACAATTACGTTATTTCCGGTATGTTTTACCACTGCTCCCATCTCTTCCAGAAAGCCGAATACGGCTTTGTCGCCCTGAACATCTGAAAAATCAAGGTTGCATATCTCCACACCTTCTTCTCCTGCCGCCGCCGCTGCACCGATTAATGGGAAAGCTGCGGTGGAAAAGTCTGCCGGAATAAGATGTTCTCCCGGATGAAAAGATTGATTGCCGAACATCTTGAAGTATTGCATATCACTGGCATATTCAAACTTTACGCCCAGTTTCTCCAGCCATTTCAGCGTGATTGACACATAAGGCTTTTCATTGAGAAAGGGCAGGAAAAATTCACTGTCTTCCGGAGCAAAGGCTGAAGCAAAAAGCAGAGCGGTGATAAATTGACTGGTTGTCCCGTCAACTTCCGCTTTCCCACCGCGGATTTTTCCCCGGACGGAAAGAGGACATTTGCCGACATGGGATGAACATTTTGCTCCCAGTTGTTCCAGTGCGTCAAGTTCGCCTTTCATCAGCCGGGTGCGGAGTGAAGCATCTCCGTCAAAATTTACTTCAAAATCCGCTGTCGCCGCCAATGCTGTCAGCATACGCAACCCGGTTCCGGAATTTCCCATATCAATAGTTTTTCCGGGAGAAATAAGCTGTCCTCCGGTACCGGTAATTATCCAGCGGGAATTTTCACACTGTACTTTTGCTCCCAGGGCACAGGCGGCGTTCAGCGTGGACAGCGTATCGTCTGAGCGAAGCGGCCCGCAGAGAATGCTTTCACCTGCTGACATCAGACCTGCGGCTATGCCGCGTATAGTATGTGATTTTGATCCGGGAACGGAAATTTTTCCGTTTATCTTTGATTTATTTACTGATAATTTCATAAAAAGTGTCAATTGAATTTGATTTTTTATTTTAAACGGTATAATATAACACCGGAAGGGAGATTTGACAAATGTTAATACAGGTAATCAACAGCGGCAATGAATTGCTTTCCGGCAGTGTAACCAATACGGATCTGGTTATTCTGGGGCGTGGTTTAGCTTCTATTGATATGTCCATTTCGCGGGCATATCTTATCCGGGATGATGAAAAAGAATACTTCCAGACATTGCACAGTGCTTTGTCTGAGGCGGATGTAGTAATTGTTACCGGAGGAATGGGACCGACTTCCGATGATTTGAGTGTGCCTGCCGCCGCAAAATTCTGTTCCTGCCGTCTGGTGCGTGATGCGGATACAGAAAAAAAACTTTACGATTACTGGAAACGGGTTCATCCGGGAGAAAAACCGCCGAAATCATATTTCCGCCAGTCGATGATACCGGAGGGGTGTCTGGCTTATGCCAACTTGAACGGCACTGCTCCAGGAGTGAGGATGGAGGTCTTGTACAACGGGAAAAAACGTTGGCTTTATCTGCTGCCGGGGCCGCCGGATGAACTTATCGGCATGCTGGATAATTATCTGCTGAATGAATGGCGTCAGATGGCGGCAGGAGAAAAGGTAATTTACGGTTTTTTAGTGGCAGGAGCTCCGGAAATAAAGGTTCAGGATGCGATAGAGCAGCATTTGGGAAAGCGCGGCGGCAATTTTGAAATATCTTATTGTGCAAATACCTTCGGTACCAGAGTTTTCGTCGCCGCGTCAGACGGTAAAAAGGCAAAGGCACAGGCAGAGAAACTGCGCGGACTTTTCGGAAATGATGCTTTGGAGGTCGGTGAATTGGAATTGCCGGATGCCGTGGTTAAGCGTGCCGCGGCGGCGGGGGTGAATTTTTCCTTTGCCGAGTCATGTACCGGAGGACTGTTGGGAAGCCTTATCTGTGAAGTGCCGGGAGCTTCGGAAGTATTCTGGGGGAGCATGGTAACATACAGCAACGCCCTGAAAGAAAAAATTCTTGGCGTGGAGCGTAAAACCATCCGCACTTTTGGTGCAGTGAGCGCAAAGTGCGCTGGAGAAATGGCTCGCGGAGCAGCGCGGGTTACAAAAACCAAGATTGCCCTGGCGATCACCGGCATTGCCGGACCGGGTGGAGGCACACCGGCTAAACCGGTCGGCACGGTATTTATCTCGATCAAGTCCGGCCGCAGGCTTAATACTTTGGAAAAACATTTTTCCGGTTCCAGAAAGCTGGTGCGGGAAAAAGCCGCGGCAACGGCACTGCTTTTACTTTACCGTACTCTGGTTGAACTTGCAAAATAATGGTCTGGATAGTGGTGTACCGGGAAAGTGTGGACGCATATCAGAAAAGTATGTATGATGTGTCCTGCCTGATGTACGCATTGGCGCGGAGTTAAAAAATCGCCTTTGATGTTTAGCCTTGCACTGCTCAAAGGGGGGAAGGATAATGAACGCAGGCAGGAAACAGACGTTCAGCAAAAAGTATTTTCTTATTGCATAAAAAATATAAAATAACCGGCAAATGCATTTACGCAATACTTTGCCGGTTATTTTATTTGCAGTATTTACCGGTTCATTATGCTCAAATAAAGAAAAACGAGCAGTGAAACCGGTTTTGGCATCAATTACTGTTATCTACTGAGCGATCCCGGGCCATTGACACAGCCGCCGCAGCAGGCCATGACTTCCAGAAAATTAGCTGGAAGTTTTCCTGACTGATAGGCTTTCAGCAAAGCCAGACTTTTGCGATCAATCCCGTTGAGAAACTTACTGTCCAGTTTGAAGTTCGGCTTATCTGCGGTAAGTTCACTCAATACCGCCTGTGTTACACCGCAGCTTTTGGCAAAATTTCTGGCGGTGGCAATTGCAGGACGGGGCAGGGGCCATTCCGGCTGGGAAATCATATCAATCCGCCTGCCGGCCAGAATAGATCCTAATTCTTCAAAGGTCAGCACCAGATCCACCTCTCCAGTATTTTTCGCCTCGAAACGCTTGGCAATACAGGGACCGATAAATACGGTAATGGCATCCGGAGTCTTTTCTCTTACCAGTCTTGAGGCGTAAACCATCGGACTTGGTGTGGTGGATACACAGGGAAGAAATCCGGGCAGATGTTTCTTGACCAGCTCGACATACGCGGTGCAGCACGATGTTGTCATAAGCGGAGTGGTTTTATTTTTCATGCGCTCAATGAACTCCTTTGCTTCGTTTTCCGTGGTGAGTTCCGCCCCCAGTGCCACCTCCATCACATCATCAAAACCCAGCGCGCTGATTGCCGAGAAAAGCTGGCCGATGGAACAGGGAAATTGTGAAGTAGCTGACGGTGCC
>CASECL010000209.1 GCA_949286445.1 uncultured bacterium
TATTTAAAAAATTATTCTGGAGAAAGGTTTTTTCATGACGCGGTCAGTAATTGGCGTAATCCGGGTTACGGGGGAACAGGTTACGGCACTTGGCACGGTATTTTCCGGCGGATTCTTTTTCTCCGTATTTTTCTGCGATTATGGCGAGCCGGTGGTAGAGCATTGGCCGTGACGGCTCCAATTTTGCCGCTTCGAGAAAGCAGTATCCGGCGGCGGCGAAGTCGCCCCGTTTAAGGAGCATATCGCCAAAGACAAAATATGGTACACTGCTGTATGGGCGGGCCTGCTGCAATTTTTCAAAAGCGCGGCGTTCTTCTCCGGGGCTGGCGAATGGTTCACGGGTGAACTGATAGAGCAGGTATTCACCTTTTACTGCGTGGCAGCTTCCCCACAGTGCTCCGGCAGCGATTATGGCGGGCAGAATTCCGGCGGCGGCCTTTTTCCAGGCAGTATTCAGATTCAAACGCGGGCACCGGCAGTCCCGGCAGGCAAAAATCATTACTCCGCCGAACATGCCGAAACTTGCCGGATAGAGGAAATTAACATCCATCATGGAGTGTAGAATCCACAATCCTCCGCCGATCAAGGCGGCGGTTTGGATTACGGAGCGTTTTTTCTCCCGGAAAAGCAGCCAGACCGGGGTCAGCAGCATCAGCATTGCCGCCGACAGCCCCAAAATGCCGGCCTGGGAGGCAAAGGAGAGGAATATATTATGGGGATCATGGGCGGCTTCCGCGCTGTCAATCAATTTTTTCTGCATGTGCTGGTAGAAAAATCCCCCCCAGCCTGCCCCCGCAAAGGGGTGTTCGCCAAGCATGATAACCGAGGTGCGGATATAATCGGCTCGTGCCTCCATGGAAAGAAAACCTCTGCCCCGGTGGTGAATGTAAAATGCTCCTCCGGCAATGCCAAGTGCAATTATTACTATCAATGCGATTTTGAGTTTACGGGAGAATTTGAACAGCAGAATAACTGCCGCCGCCGCTCCGACAGCCAGGCTTAAATACGCTGCCCGGCTTTTGGTCAGAAGCAAAACTGCGGCCAGCATTGCCGTCAAAAGCAGGGTGAAAATCTGCCTTGACCGCGTGGATAACGGTTTTTCTCCGGATTGAAGCCAGATTACCGCCGCCGCGGGGGGTATGGTCAAAAGCAGGTATCCTGCCAGGTTATTGCAGCTGGTAAAAGTAGCGTAAACGCGGTTGTCATTTACCCGTGCCATGATTGCTTCAGGCAGAATCATGCCGTTTTTCTGCTGTTCAGCCACATAGTCCCGGAGTTCCTGAAAGCCGAAAAAATACTGGTGCAGTCCCAGAAAACCAAGAATGAGTGTCCCTGCCGTCAAGGCGGTGAAAAAG
Source organism: uncultured bacterium (assembly GCA_949286445.1). Lineage (GTDB taxonomy): Bacteria > Verrucomicrobiota > Lentisphaeria > Victivallales > Victivallaceae > CASECL01. The sequence continues at coordinate 1,356 of CASECL010000209.1, forward strand.
CGTTTGCCCGCCTCCGGTATCCGCCGGGAATAGAGGGCGGCGGCGGCAAAAAAGCTGCTGAGTGAGAGAAAATGAATAAGATAAAGCAATGCCAGTTCCGGGTTTTCCGCCCGGAAAAATCCGGGTATGCTTCCCAGTAACGGCAGCAGGATAAAAAATAATTCATTTAAATTAAAGGCGGTATTTTTCCGCTCCGCCGCTGCCGCTGCCAGCTGAAGCAGCAGGGCAATGCCGGAAAATGCGCCGAAGAGATTGGAGCTCCAGCTGACAATCAGGCTGTCAAAAAAACTTTCCGGGAAAAAATTGCTGGTCTCCGGCATCAGTGCCAGCGTACCAAGCTTCAACGGCATCAATACTGCCAGCAGAAGAAAAAAGCCGTCAGCGGCAGAGGTGATAAATTTTTTCACTTGCAATACCTTTTTAACGCATTAAACGCAGTTATCTGAATTTTTTCCCCGTTCTCCGGGATATGTTTCCGTCCAGCTTCCCCGCCCGCCAGCTCTACGGTTTACCATCTTTCTCCCCGCCGTCCCGCTGCCGGGAACGGAAAGAAATAATTACTTGGAGAAGACAATCGTGCGCCGTCCGTTGACAATAACCCGGTGTTCCAGATGGGCCTTTACCGCCCGGGTAAGCACCCGGCGTTCAATTTCCTTGCCGATGCGTTTAAGATCGTCCGGATCGCTTTCATGGGTGATGCGCTCCACATCCTGTTCAATAATCGGGCCTTCGTCCAGATCGCCAGTGGCGTAATGCGCGGTGGCTCCAATCATTTTCACCCCCCGTTCCCAGGCGCGCTCGTAGGGATTACCCCCCTGGAATGCCGGCAGAAAGGCGTGGTGGATATTGATGATTTTCCCGGGATAGGCGGCAATGAAATCTTCAGAAAGAATTTGCATGTATCTGGCCATTACCACCAGGTCGATATGATGTTTCTTCAGCAGCTGGATAACCTGTTTTTCCTGTTCCGCCTTGGTCTCCGGGATAACCGGAAAACAGTAAAACGGCACTTTGAATTTGTCCGCCACCTTTTCCAGCATGGGATGATTGCTGATAACAAGCGGTATTTCGCAATCCAGATCTCCCTCTTCGGCATTGACCAGAAGATCATAAAGACAATGCGAAGTTCTGGAAACCATTATTGCAACTTTCTGCTTGTTTTCGGAATAAAATACATTCCACTCCAGATCGTTTGCGGCGGCGAACTGACCGAAGCCGTCTTCCAATGCCTTGTGCGTGACGGCCAGATCGGAGAGATCCAGTCTTATCCGCATAAAATAGATGCCTTCCCGCAAATCGGAATACTGCCGGCACTGGATAATATTAAGGTTGTGCCGGAAAAAATAGTCGCTTATCGAGGCCAGCAACCCCTTGCGATCCCGGGTCTTGATCAGAAAAACCGCCTCTTTCATAACGCAAAGCTCCTCATTTTATGTCATCAGAAAAATTTTACTGCATATACATGGACTGAAAAGTGCCATTTCTGCTCTTGCCGGTGGGGATTGCCGGCGGTCCGGTGTGATCCGCCAGCCCGAAACGCCGGGACAGCGGCCAGAAAACCAGCCATGCTCTTCCCACCAGATTCCGCTTCGGCACCCCGCCGAAAAACCGGCTGTCGGAACTGAATGCCACATTGTCCCCCAGGAAAAAGTATTCATCTTCCGGCACGGTGTATTCAACATCGTAGTTATTGAGAAACGCCCCGGCGTATCCTCCGGCGACAAAGGGAGAGTGTTTCTGGTAGCCGCCGAGACCGCTGTAAAGCTTCTTCACCGCCGGATTGAATGCGGTTATATGCCGGAACTCCTTTTCCCCCTTCGGCTTTACCTCCAGACCGTCCCGGGTTATCCGCAACGTGTCCCCCGGCAATCCCGCCAGACGCTTGATATAATATGCTCCCGAACTGTCAGAAAGTTTTCTGCCGTCAATAAACAGTCCATCGGTATTGAACACCAGCACATCCCCCCGTTCCGGCGGTGAAAGATACAGACTGAGGCGTTCCACAAAAAGATGATCGCCGATGGAAAGATATCCATTGCACAACTCCGTTCCTGCCGGGTAAGTCTGACCGTCTTTAATATCGGTGTACTCGGCGGCTTTGACGAAATTCCCCGGCACCGCGTACCGGTCATTGCCGATGGAAAAAACCGTTTTATCCAGAAAGAGATTGCTCTTTTCCCCGCTGCGGCTGAAATCTGCACTGCCGGTGCTTTTCACCGTAAGTTCCGCCCGCTTTGATCCCCCCAGCAGCACGTCACCCAATGAGGTGAATTTCCCCAGTACCGGGTGGTAAGGGGTGTCTTTTTCCACAAAATGAA
>CASECL010000210.1 GCA_949286445.1 uncultured bacterium
ATGCCTTGAGCGGCTTGATTCCGGACAGCGACCGTATTCTTGTACTGGAAGATGCCAGCGAACTGCAGCTCCAGCAGCAGCACTGCGTTTACTTTGAGACCCGCAAACCGGATAAAAACGGCCAGGGTGAATTTTCAATCCGGGATCTGGTTATCGCTTCACTGCGTCTCCGTCCGGACCGGCTGGTCATCGGGGAAATCCGCGGTGCGGAAGCTCTTGATCTCCTGCAGGCAATGAATACCGGACACTCCGGGTCAATGTCCACCATTCACGCAAACAGTCCGGTAGATGCGCTCAGCCGCATGGAAACCTGCGCTATTTTAAGCGGAGCAAATCTGCCGCTGGCGGCGATCCGGATGCAGGTTGCTTCCGCCATCAACTGCGTGGTACACACGATGAGGCTGCCGGACGGCTCAAGAAAAATAGTTGAAATATCTGAAGTTCTTCCTCTGGATCAGGGTGAATACCGTCTCCGTTCACTGATGCGCTGGGAGACCCGTTCCGTGGCACCGGACGGCACGGTATCCGGAGGTTTCGTACTGGGAGAAGCTCCGTCATTCCGGAGCGATGCTGAACTTCTTCATCTGGAACTGCCCGAATATCCATGAATATCCAGCCGGATACGCCATTTTTCTTTGCCGGGGAACAGATCGCCGGATTTCAGCTGCTCCGACCGTTGAGGGTACGGAAGCTGTCGGAGTGCTGGTATGCCTGCTGCCGGCGGGACGGGACTCCGGCCGCCATAAAATTTCTCCGGCAGGAACACCCGCGCATTCCGCAATTTTATACCATGGCGGAATTTCTGAAAAATAATTCCGGAACTTTTCTGATCCGGGTTTACGACTATGGCAAAACGGTTTCCGGTCTGCCTTATGCGGTTATGGAATATGCCGGCGGCGGCACGCTGCGGCAGCGGTTGAACAAATACGGAACCTTGTCCCTGCCGGAAGCGGTGCGCCTGCTGCGGGAAATGCTTTGTGCGCTGGAGCTGCTGCACAGCCGCGGCATAATCCACCGGGATATCAAGCCTGAAAACATCTGGATTACTGACGATAACGATTTCCGGCTGGGTGACTTCGGTATCGTCCGCCTGCCCGGCTGTCCGGAAGAACCGGGAAAAATATTCGGTACGCCTTACTGCATGCCGCCGGAACAGGCAAAAAATTCCGCCTCAATTGACGGCCGCGGCGATCTTTACAGCCTTGCGGTGGTGCTTTTTGAAGCGTTGACCGGTGAACGTCTGCGCCCGAAGGGAAGTTTCACAGAAATAGTTAAATTTATTTTAACCGATCGCACGCCCCCTCCCCTCAACCAGCTGAAAGATGCGGCAACGGAAAAACTGGCTCTGCTGCTGGGCCGCATGCTGGAACGCTCTCCTGCACTGCGTCCGCAGAATGCGACTGAGGTTCTCGCGGAACTTGACCGCATGATGCTGCCGGATTGCGATTGATATATTCAGTCTTTTTTTACCAGCCGGAAATCCTCCGTAAAATGCTTCCAGCGTGAGGAACTGTTTTTTTTGACTGCCAGCATATCCGGCGTCAGCAAAGCAACTTCAGAAATTTCCTGATCCGAGAGCCGCAGCAGAACCGGCAGCGGTTCCATTCCGGCCCGGCGCAGATTATCCGCCGCTTTGCGGAGGCGTTTCCGGATCCAGAGCTCCCGCGCCACCACCAGCAGCGGTCCTGCCAGCGGAATAAACCAGAAAATGCTTTCTGCCGCCGCCAGAACCGGCACAGCGGCAATTCCACCAAACAGCAGAAACGGCCAGTACCACCTCCGGAAAATATTTCCAACCTGCCGGCGGAATGCTGAAGCATGCACCTGACAGGGGAAATATTCCCCGTAAACCGAGAAAGGAAATACCGTTCTTACGGCGTGAACCAATTCATGCGCCAATGTTTCGGCGTCATTATACCCAATTCTCCGCTTCCGCACGGCAAATTTCCCGTGGAGAAAAACCAGCGGCAGCCAGCCGTCGATTTCCAGCAGTATTCCGGCAGAGAAAAAACCGGTCTGCCGCGATGAATACCACCCCGGTACCCAGTCGGCACGGAAACGGTATTTTTCCCAGGTCAGCCGGTCGGCGGCGGCACGGACTTCTGGGGACAGCGGACGGCTTTGCTGAATCAGATCTTCCAGATCTGATTGCCGGTTTTGAATTGCCTCCAATTCCCGGGAAAGCTTTTCAAGACGGGCAGAAAATGCTTCGTCCGTCTCTCCGGCGGCAGGAAAAAGTCCCATCGCATCAAGTTCAGCTACTGTTTTTTTACTGAAGTCAATAGCCATTTTCAGGGAATAGGAAGAGATATAACCGTGACAATTCTCTGGTACAATGCGACAATTCCCTTTCCAACCGGCCCGAACGAACCGCCGGAAAGCGAATAGACCGAGGCGGAAGCGGCAAATACCAGCGGCAAAATGGAACAGAGCAAAATAGTGTACTCCAGAAGCACGCTCCGTTTTTTCACCATTTGCCTTTTTTTACTCATGACTCTGCCCCCAGATCCAGTTCATCAGCGGATCTCCCGGTATTCCGCGGGAGAGAATCAGTTCTCTGACCGCCGCCGCCTTTTCCGGCTTCAGCGGGTCATAACCGTCAAGCACCTTCTGCTGTTCCGCCCGGAAGCGTTTCCAGGAGGCGGCATAACGCTGCATCTCCTCCCGGGAAATGGAGGAAGCTGGCGAAAAATAGAAATACGCCGCTTGGGCAATAAAGTAGTTCCGCGTTCCGGGCGACGCTTCCGCCAACTGATTTAACATCACAAGCATAGCCGCGCGCTGGGACAAAAGTTTCTCACACTTCTGTTTGAGTTTCAATATTTCGCCATTAAGCATCCAGCGGTTTTCCGGCAGAGAAAGCCAAAGCACGGTCTCCTCCACCGTCCGGTATAAGGTTGCCAGCGCAATACAATCAGGTTTGAATTCCAGACTGGGAACAATATCGTCCGAATAAAGATTGGTCGGCAGAACTGATGACTGCTGCATTATTTCATAAAAATAACGCATTCCGAACATCCGGTCATACTCTCCAGCCGGTTCTTTCCGGAGTGATTTCGGCATCTTGTTCTTCAGAAAATCAAATTGCAGTACCCGATCAATATTTTCCTTTGAGGAAAATTCCGACACAATCTCCGGAATATTTTCCCGGGTAATGCCGACATCTTTCAGTTTACCCTGCAGAAATTTCAAATTGTCCAGATTGCGCAGCAAAGCCTCCTGCCGTTCCACCAGACGGTTGCGCTTGCGCAAAATCCGGCTGCTGATCATACATTCATCGGGAGTGACAAAGGAAATATCACGCTTGATGTCAGAAAAACGCATAGCTTCCAGTGCCTCCTGATTGGCAGCCACTTCCCGGCGGTTCTCCGCCAGCTGTTTCAACACATCGGAAAAATCCTGCGCCCTCACCCGGATACTGCCGGAGGAAACCGTCCGGAAGTGTTCCATGTCTGCAATCATTTCAGCAAAATCCGCCGACTCATTATTGAGCTGATCCAATGCCGCCTGCATTTTATCCAGAACCGTGCAGTTATTTTCCAGCTCTGTCATCAGACGCCCGATCTCCTTGCGCAGCGGTCTGAGCCACTCCGGCTCTGAATTTTCCGCGGTGGCAAGAACCGGAGATTTCTTCAACTCCGCCAGCAGAGTCCGCTGCTGTTCCGGTTCGGAATCCATGGATGCCAGCAAAGCGCGGATTTTAAATTGAATATCCAGCAGTGATTTTGCGTGGCGCACCAACGCCATACGTTCATCCACTGTAGCATCCTCCCAGTTCCAGGCAAACCGGTTATCTATCTCCAGCCGGCCGAAACATTCCGCGGCATCCTGCCATTCTGAATCCTGCAGATGTCTCTTGAACTCATTCCAGAATGCGAATGTCTTTTCATAGCGGGCAATATTCTTCAAATGTTCCTGATGGAATTTTTCGTATTTCTGATAATCCCGGGATTCCGGCATCCGGTCAAGCAGACGTTTGGCCGCCGCAAAATCCGCCCGCCGGATGTAAAATTCCGCCGCGGCAAGCACTTGGGACGCCTGGGGCGTGGAAGCATAAAATACACCGAAAACCCCGAGAATTGCCAGCAAAGTAATCCCCATTATCATAAATTTCCGGCCGATTTGGGAACGGGTGTGAGGAACATTGCGATCCAGAAAGAGAAAATCAAAAAATGCAATGGATATTTCATCCGAGTCCATCAACATACGTTCCTGGCGTCCGAGTTTGTCGCCATTAACAAAAGTACCGTTGACACTGCCCAGATCACGGATCCAGGATTCTCCGTTTTCCGCAATCCGGATTTCAGCATGAAACCGGGACACCACATCATCATTGATGACAATGTCGTTCTCCCGGTCTGACCCGATCCGTATCAGCGTTTTTTCCAAACGGATCATTTCCCCTTCACGGGGGCCGTTTACCGCCTCCAGCCGGTGAACATCACAGGG
>CASECL010000211.1 GCA_949286445.1 uncultured bacterium
GGAGACATATTGAAAAAATACCGTTACAATACTCTTTTGAAACAACATATTCCTCTACAGCCGCAACCCCTCCCATCAGGAATATATCATCCAGCGCATCATCTCCGTCCGCCGCGATTACAGCACGATTGGCGACCGGCCAATCCCTGCTGTTACTTCATTCTGGCAGGAATCGGAACGCCGCGGCGGTTTTTGCTCCACACGCTTTCACCGGTACCTTCCACCTCAGGACGGTCTTTGCCGAAAGAAAGGGTTTTCATCCGGCCGTCCTCCAATCCCTTGCCCACCAGGTAAGTACGGATGGAATCCGCGCGGCGCTGACCGAGCGCACGGTTATATTCTTCGGTACCGCGGGCATCGCAATGCCCTTCGATAATCAGCCCCATGGCCGGATATTTAAGCACATACTCGGCAATCCGGTCCAGCTTGGCCTGCTCCGACGGAGCAAGCACATCGGTATCATAACCGAAATAGATCACCGGCATACCCAGACGGTTGCCGCTTTTATCAATAACATCCCAGTCATTGGGATTGGTTCCGATCGTTGAATCGCTGGCTCCGCTGGCAAATTCACCTACACCATCCTCTCCCGGAAGCAGCTCAGTACCCTCGACAAATGCCGGCGGATCATCATCAGCTCCGGGAACCTGTTCATAGTTTTCCGGTATGGTGTTATCCACACAACCTGCCACCAGACCAAACAGAGCCAGGGCAAACAATCCATTCAAGCAAAATCTCTTGGTAAACATATTTTCGCCTCCTGATAGACTTTATTTATTCAACATTGCACTTTCCTGATGTGATTAATGTATAACCGAATAATTTTTTTTCAAATCTTAAAACATAAAAAAAGTGCTTTTTATTTGATTTATTCAACATGAACAATTATATTATGAGAAGATACAAAAACAAATACCAAAATCCTATCATAAACAACGGGGTGCATCATGAATATGGAATGGGATAAACTGGGTTTTAAATTCATACCTGCCAGGGCAAATATCCGCTACGAATTTGCCAACGGCAAATGGGACGACGGGAAAGTATACCTTTCCTATGATATTACCCTCAACGTGGCGTCCAACTGCCTGCATTACGGTCAGGAAATATTTGAGGGACTGAAAGCATTCCGCCGCAAAGACGGCTCCATCGGCATCTTCCGTCCGGAGGAAAACGCCAGGCGGCTTAACAGTTCAGCCCGGCATCTGCTGATGGCGGAGTTTCCGGAGGATAAATTTGTTGAAGGCGTAAAACAGCTGGTGCGGGAAAATATTGATTATGTTCCGCCGTACGGCAGCGGCGGGTCGCTTTACATCCGTCCGGTGATGTTCGGTACTACTCCGCAGATCGGAGTCTCCACGGCGACAGAATATACTCTCGTTCTTATCGCGGTTCCGGTGGGAGCGTACTATAAAGGAGGACTCAAACCGGTTGATGCCTGCATATCCATGGATTACGACCGGGCCGCACCTCACGGCACCGGACACATCAAGGCGGCGGGAAACTATGCCGCCAGTCTGATCTCCTCCAAGCAGGCCAAGGAAAAAGGATGCGCGGTTGCCCTGTTCCTGGATCCGGCGACCCATAAATACATTGACGAATTCGGCACCAGCAATTTCCTTGCGATCACCAAAGACGGCAAATATGTAACCAGTGATTCAACCTCAACTCTGCCGAGCATAACCAACAATTCACTTATGCAGATCGCCCGGGATATGGGCATGCCGGTTGAACGCCGGAAAATTCCGGTGGAGGAACTGGCCGACTTTGCTGAAGTCGCCGCCTGCGGTACCGCAGTGGTGATCACCCCGGTGGAACATATTTACTACGGCGACAAAGTTTTTGACTACGGCAAAGAAGTGGGGCCGAAACTCCAGGAGCTTTACCACCGGATGACCGGCATACAATACGGCGAATATCCGGATGAACACAACTGGATCTGCCTGGTGTAAGTCTGGTATATTTATCCGGCGGGTTACGCTATTAGGTCAAAAAATATTGTTTTCCCATCCCGGCGGCGTGAAAATCCGGCAACTGAGCACTGATGCACAAAATGTGTGCTTCTGGTGTGTGTTTCCCCGGATTTTCGCCTGCGGCGGGATTTCCCGGCTGTACCTGACCGGGAAAAACTTTTCATATTATATGGAGTGAAATTCTGGATCAAAATGAAAATTTTCCGTGAACGCAAAGCATTTCAGCAGGCAATGGCCGATTTGAAACGGACAGGCAAACGTCTGGCACTGGTGCCGACGATGGGCTTTCTGCATGAAGGACACCTTTCTCTCATCCGGGAGGCGCACAAACACGCTGACGCGGTGGCGGTATCAATTTTTGTCAATCCGATCCAATTCGGTCCGACGGAGGATTTGGACAAATATCCGCGGGATTTTGAGCGGGATGTACGGTTGTGCGAACAGGAAAAAGCAGATTTTATTTTCGCCCCCGCCCCGGAAGAAATGTATGACAGCAATGCCTCCACCCGGATAATAGAAAAATCTTTGAGTTCCGGACTTTGCGGAGCTTTGCGGCCGGGGCACTTTGAGGGGGTATGCACCGTAGTGGCAAAACTCTTCAACCTCTCCGGCGCAGATGTGGCGGTATTCGGTGAAAAAGATGCCCAGCAGCTCAGAGTTATCAAACGCATGGTACGTGATTTGGATTTTCCGGTGGAGATTATTGGTTCTCCTCTGGTCAGAGACACTGACGGACTGGCTTTGAGTTCCCGCAACCGCTATCTTTCTGAAGAAGAAAGAAAACGCGCCCTGGTGCTTAATCAGGCGTTGTTTGCCGCAAAGCAGGCGATCAGCCGGGGCGGTCTGGCGGTGGCAGGAGAAGTCGCGGAAGCAGCTGAATTTGAAATAAAGCAACGCTGTGATAAACTTGATTACCTGAAAGTGCTGGATTCCGATACGCTGCAGCCGCCGGATGCAAACAGCCGGGAAATAATTATTCTTGCGGCGGCATATTTTGGTAAAACACGGCTTATTGACAGTATAAAAGTAGAATTATAATTCTGCCCGGACGGCAAAATATTTTTGCTTGGCTGAATACCTCCGCCGCATTTCAGGCGGCAGATGCCGGACGGAGCACAATATTTGAGGGTTACTGCAAAATTATGAAAACCATTTCCGACTGCGTCCGGGAAAATATTTCCGGCATGAAAGGGTACACCCCGGGAGAACAACCGA
>CASECL010000212.1 GCA_949286445.1 uncultured bacterium
GACGTTTTTTGTCCCGCAGCGCAAACAGCACCTTTACCAGATCCGAGCGTTCCATAATGGCACCGAACGGACAGGCACTGAAGCATTTGCCGCAAAAAATACATTTTTCAAAGTCAATCGTGGCCTGACCATGTTCACTTTTATGTATGGCGTTTACCGGACATGCCTCTTCACAGGGTACCGTTGTTTTTATAATGGCATGAAAAGGGCATACAGCCATACATTTGCCGCATTTGATACATTTGCTGTAATCAATAGTGGATACCCGGTTGACAATAGATATCGCACCCTTGGGACAATTGTACAGACACGGCCTGGCAAAACATCCGCGGCAATTTCCGGTAACGACATAAGAACTGTCCGGACAGCCGGAACAGCCGGCTGAACATACTGTAATCGGCGGATGGGGTTTCTTGTCATCAGATTTTTGCAATTCTTCCAAATATTGCCGATTAGTCTTTAATTCATCGGTTTCGCTTTCACAGTCAAATCCCAGGAGTGCCATCAGCCGGTACTTTAAAACAGCCCGGTCATGATAAACACAGCAGCGGCTGGGATCAAAATCCCGGGGCCTTAATTTTATTGGAATGCGGTCAATTTCCTCCGCCAGTGTCCCGGCGTCAAAGGCGCGAACCAAACGTATCATAAGTTCACGGCGCATGTAAATTGCTCCGTCAGCCATGGTTATGCCTCCTCCCTGATAATTTCTCCGATTTTTTCCAGAACGCTTTCCACATTGGCGCGCCGGAGTAATTCTCCATTAATTTTTACAAACGGCGCGGCGCAGATTTCCTCTTCCACACACATATTCATACAGCTTATCGCAGACACTTCAACTTTGTCTTGCCATTCATCCGGCATGACAGACTCAATTTTCAACAGTTGTGACGCTCCGAGCATGTAGCAGGTGGTGCCGCAGCAGATTTCCAGCCTGATTTTCTCCATTTTTTCTTCTCCTTAAAAAATGTATCAAATGGCAATTATTTTCAATAGTATTTTATGTCCACTTTCTTGCGATATTTCTTCTCCAGTACTTCGGCAATGCGTTTCACCACATTGCGGCGCAATTCCAACTCCAACGGCAGATTGGGATCCTGATGCGCTTCATTAACTTTGGTCCCCACGATAAACTCAATCCGGTCGCTTTCCTCAATGCGGTTTATTATCAGTCTCGCCGCCATCGGGGCGTCCGGCGGAATCGGTGAAGAGGGATCACCTTTTTCCAGAAGAGAACATACTTTGGAGAGGGTCAGAATTCCTTCCGTTGTCAGACCTACTCCATCCATAATTCCAGGTGGAGGCAATTCGTCATCCGCCCGGATCAACTTCAAATCAATTTTTACTTTCTTGCCCAGTTCGCGTTCTAAAATGTTGGCAGTAGTACCGCCGCAGATAACCACATTATCCGCTCCCGCCGTGGCCAGCAATGCAAAATCACGATCGTGTTCACGGTGGTAAGGCGGCCCGGTCAAAATGCGCATCACCCGTGGCTTGCGCAGATAAATAACCAGACAACTGATGTCGTCAGCGCACTTTTCCGGATTTATGGACAATGCCTGAAACGCTATCGCATTAGCCAGATCGCGAGCCGAAATATCCGGGGTACGGCGGATAAGATCACGGGCAAATTCAAGTTCACCGGACCTCCGCCAGCCGAACTTATATTTTTTCTGCCCCACTCCGGCCTGGGTGACGCCGTCCGAGGCAATAATTAAACGGTCTCCGGTCTGCATGCGCACATTGTAAGTATCCACCTCGCGGTCCGGCCAGTTGGGAGAGACAAACCTCTCATGTTTATACGGCGGTACTTCTATCTCTCCACGCAGATGGATGTAACGGGGATTGCCCATCTCAATTATTTTGGTTGTTCCGCCCAATCGCAAATCAACTATGGAAAAAGTGGCGTAACTTATATGCCGCACTTCGCATACCGGCAGCGCATCCATCATGGTCTCCACCGCTCCGGGAAGATCGAGGTTTGAACGCATGAACTTCAAGGCCATAGTAGTGGTCATATTTGCCAGCATATTAGCTTTGATTCCACTTCCAAGCCCGTCAGACAGCACCGCGATAGCCCGGTTCTCCTCCTCCAGCGTCATAAGCTGGTAATCATCTCCGCAGGCTTCCTGACCGGTCTTGATGAATTGCCTGCACTCCATTTCGACAAAAACGTCGTCGTTCATTGCTGATCTTCTCCGTTCTGGTCATCGGGTATGGCAATGGGTACGGAAGCAGTTTTGGCGTAACTGCCGGCAATTTCGTTCAGCAGAATTTCCGACTCCGCCACATGTTCACCGAAAAGACGCGCCACCTGCTGAACGGTCAATACATTCTGACGGATAATCTTACGGGCTTTTTCCGCTATCTGTTCCCGTTGAAGTTCCGGCTTGGTAACATCCTGAACGATCGCTCCGGCGGTTTTCCCGGGAGTAATGGAGAAAACACTTACATTGATTATCTTATCTCTGAAAGGCTGATTGAATTTTTCAATCTCCCCACCGTTGGCCAGCACGCTTTCAAACAGATCGGCAAAATCCACCAGTGAATCTATTCTGAGATTGGCCAGACTGCCGAGATTATCATATATGGTCAGCGTATCCTGGTCAATCAGCTCGGCAAAATGCCGGTTGGACTCAAGAATAGAAAGATTATCATCTACTATCACCACACCGGCAGGAATATATTTAATCAACGCGTTGCTGGTACGCTGGAAATTTTTGCGCAAATAATTGTGACACATGGCCTCTTCTGCTTTACCCTCCGCCAGCGCGGCGGCAAAATCCCGGCAACTGTCATAGCCGCAGGCTCCGCAGTTGAGTTCATCTTCACGTGAAAATTTTCCTACTCTGCCCAGCGAGCGGATAATGTCTTCTTCGCTGATTTCGTGTTTTTCCGGAAGCGAGGGAAAATAACGCTGCCGGATATTCACCGGTACTTCGCGTCCCACACTGGTACGGGGCGCAGATATTTCATCTGTGGCAAACATTACATCTGCGGCCGTAGTTTTATTTTTACCCATTGCCGGTCCGTTGACACAGCCGCCGTCGCAGGCGAGTATTTCCAGGAAAATTTTACTTTTTACAGCCCCGGGATCAAGTTTGGATAGTATGTGATCAAGATTTTCCAAGCCGGACACGGTAAGATAACGAACTCTGGCACTCTCATCCCGCAAAGTGTCGTTCATCCCTCCGGCGAGAGAGTAAATCCGGCCTTCTTCCGCCGGCCCCAACGCCAGTTCTGCCGGTTCAACTTTAGACAGATCGATTTCGTTTTCATCAAGTAATTGCTGAAGCGACTGGAAAGTTATGGCCAGCTTCAATTCATTGGGCATCCTATCCGCCTCGTTTTTCTTGGCGGCGCAAGGACCGATGAATACGCATTTTATATTGTCGGAAAAAGTTTTTTTCAACAGTTTGCAATGGCTGATCACCGGTGAATCAAGGGGAACAATGGAATCAGTAAATTCACTGTGGTATTTTCGAATAAAATCCACCGCAGCCGGGCAGGCACTGGAGAGATAAATCCCATTTCCCGCTCCTGCCAGAAGCCGGGCACATTCAGCACTGACCAGCTGTGCCCCGTGCGCAGTTTCGCTTACTCCGGTGAAGCCAAGTTTTTTCAATGCTCCAGCCAGTTTTTCGATGCTTATGCCGGGAAAAAATCCGACAAAACTCGGTGCTACTGAAGCATAGATTTTTTCTCCGCTCTCCAGCAGCTGGCGCAGTCTGGACAGATCGGAGCGGATCTTTTTTGCATGAGCCGGGCAAACCCGGACACACTCTCCGCAGGAAACACAGAGTTCGGGAATAACGGCGGCGTGGCCGTTATCAATTTTTATTGCTTTACAACGACAGTGCCGGACGCATTTATAGCAGTCCTGGCACTCGTTTTCAATTGTATATACCGGGAATTGACGGTTCATTGTACTTTTTCTCCAGCGTTGTTATTTTCATCGCCAGGAAAAAGATTTTCCAGCAAATCCAACATCGCGCCCTGATCGACATGATGATGAACCCTGCCGTCAATCACGACATTGGGGCCCTCGGCGCACATGTTCAGACAAAGTCCGCCGGAGAGCTCCACGTCAACTTCATCACGCAAATTATGTTTCTTCAAAAACTCCTCCGCCAGTTCCGCATTTTTGGCGTTGCCGCGGGAAAAACAGGAACTGCCGATACAGATAACAATTTTTGGTTTACTCATGATTTGCGTGATTTCTCCCCTGGTTACTGAGTTATTTTCCGTAATAGGCTTTCAGGAACAAGTCACGTATTTCGGAGATCAGCGGATAACGCGGATTTGCTCCGGTACACTGATCGTCAAACGCCTTCTCAGAAAGCACATCGACTTTATCCAGAAATTCTTTTTCATTGATGCCGTACTCTTTAATGCTGGCAGGAATATCCAGTTTTTTCTTGAGCTTGGCCACTTCCGATATCAGAGCCTCAACTTTCTGTTCCGGGGTCATATCCGGAGTAGTGAACTTGAGGAAGTCGGCAATCATACCGTAACGTTCCTTGGCTTCCGGGCATTTATACTGGGAGAATGTTCCCTGCCGGGTCGGTTTGCTGGTGCCGTTGAACCGGATGACATGCTCGATCAGCAGCGCGTTGGCACAGCCGTGGGGAATATGGAATTCAGCACCGAGCTTGTGAGCCATGGAGTGGCAAAGCCCCAGGAACGCATTGGCAAAGGCCATACCGGCAATGGTTGAGGCATGGTGCATTTTTTCTCTGGCTTTTTCATCCGCAGGATTGTCGTAACTTGCCGGCAGATATTTGAATACCAGACGGGCGGCTTCACGCGCCAGGGCGTTGGTATATTCGCTGGC
>CASECL010000213.1 GCA_949286445.1 uncultured bacterium
TCCTCCAGCGCAAAATTGATTTTTTGGATTATTGCGTTCATATTGACCTTTTCCCTGAAAAAATATTTCAATTAATATAGACTTTCATCACTATTTTTTCAAGCGGGCAAAAGTTTTTTCCGGCAAAGTTTGAGTTTTGCCGCGGTTTTACCGCAATACCGGTACTAACGCGGCAGTAGTTCAATGACTTTTTCTGCCGTTATCTCTTTCATGCAGGCCCGGTCCCCCCGTGGACAAACCCGTTTGAAACATGGTGAACACTCCATTTCTGAACAAAGCAGTGCCCAATTCCTGCCAACAGGTGCCGTGGCTGTGTGGTCGGTTGAGCCGAAAACCGCCGCTCCCGGCGTTCCCAGCAATGAAGCCAAATGCATTACTCCGCTGTCATTGGCAACCACAAAACAGGCATTTTTCAGTAAATTCATCAATTCATCCAGACTGGTTTTTCCCGCCAGATTGAATGCCCGGTTTGCCGGCAGACCTTCCAGAACTTCGCCGCACACTTCTGCTTCGCTCTTTCCTCCGGCAGCCGCAACAACGCCGCCACGGGCAATAAAGGCTCTGGCCACCGCGTTGAATTTGCTGCTCTCCCAGCGTTTTGCCCCGCCGTAAGCCGCACCGCATCCCAGAACCATGAGCTTGGGGTGACGGCAGAGCGGCCGCACTGCTTCTGAACATTCCGCGGCCGGGGTCTGCGGCGTAATTTCCGGCAGCGTGCCGTCCCAGCGCGGTGCTCCCAAAGCATAAGCCATGGATAAATACTTATTGGTTTGATGGATCATGGCGTATTTACCCGGCTTGTTCCAGGCAAACGGAAATGCCCGTTTGAGCAGAAAACTTCTGCCTCTGGCCTCTGCTCCGAAAAGCAGCGGCACCCCGGCCGCTTTCATCATTACCGCATCCCGCAGTGAATTATTGAACAACACTCCAACTCCCATGCGGAAGCGGCGTAATGCGGCAATTTCGTCCAATTCCCAGACATGGTGAAGCCTTTTCAGCCCGATGAAGCCGTCCACAAATCCTGCCGCTTCAAAAAAACCGTGCAGTGAATCCGGAGCAATCACAAACAGTGCACAATTTCCCGGTTTGCCTTTGCTCAATTGCCACAGCGCAGGCAGTGCCATAACACAATCTCCCAGCCAGTTGGGCATGCGTACAGCAATTCCATTGCGCCAGCCGCGCAACGGAATTTTTTCCACCGGAAATTCCGGGACCGGATAATCCCGGGTTATATCAATACGGACTGTCTTCATATCATTTTACAGCCGTTCCGAAGCGGCTTCACGGGGCAGAACCCCTTTGAGATCATAAATTACCGTGTTTGCTGAAGAGAACGCTTTGTAATCAAAATCCCGGAATTCCCGGTGCGGCACTGCCAGAACTATGGCTGAATAAGTACCGGACGGCGCAGATACGGTACGGCAATGATATTCCGCTTCATATTCGGCATTGTCTATTTTGGGATCAAAAAGCTCCGGAAGGCAGCCGAATTCCTCCATTTCAGCAATCATGTCCGGAATTTTTGAATTTCTGATATCCGAGCAGTTTTCCTTGAACGTCCCCCCCAGTACCAGAACCCTGGTTCCCTTTACTGTACCGCCTTTGCGGGCAATCAGCTTGACAATCCGCTGTCCGGCAAAGGATGCCATATTGTCATTCAGCCTCCGCCCCGCCAGAATAACTTCCGGATGGTATCCCTTTGACTGCGCCTGATGGGTCAGATAATAGGGATCAACTCCGATGCAGTGTCCGCCTACCAGACCGGGGCGGAAATTGAGAAAATTCCACTTGGTGCAGGCAGCGTCAAGAACTTCGTTGGTATCAAGATCAAGCAGATGGAATATCTTGGAAAGTTCGTTTACAAAAGCTATATTGAGGTCACGCTGAGTGTTTTCTATCACTTTTGCCGCCTCTGCCACTGCTATGCTGGATACCGGATAAGTCCCGGCTTTGATAACAGCAGAATAAAGCTCATCTACTTTTCTTGCGGTTTCCGGGGTTGATCCGGAGGTTATCTTGCGGATTTTGGTAAGCGTGTGCTCTTTGTCTCCGGGATTAATTCTTTCCGGGCTGTAACCGCAGAAGAAATCCTGATTGTATCTCATGCCTGAAGCCGCTTCAATTTCCGGAACACATTCCTCTTCGGTGCAGCCAGGGTAAACTGTGCTTTCAAAAACGACGATTGAGCCGTTTTTCAAATGCCGCCCGGCCAGGGCACTCGCGCTGCGCAGCATGCTCAAATCCGGTTGTTTATACCGGTCAACCGGCGTAGGGACTGTGACAATAAAGAAATCGCTTCCGTCCAGATCATTTTCGTCTGCGCTGAAAAACAGTTTATCCGCTGAAGAGAATGATTCCGGTGAACTTTCACCGGTAATATCAACACCGCACCGCAGTTCTTCTATTCGCTGTTTTTTCAGATCAAAACCAGTTACCCGGAAGTATTTGCCAAACTCCAGAGCCAGCGGAAGTCCCACATAGCCGAGTCCGATAACGGATATTTTACAATTTCCTGTCATTTCTGCCTCATATTATCCCGGCAGCCGGCGCTGCAGCGCCGCGCGCAATATTCACACATAGTAAGTCGGAAGCGGCGGAAACCCGTTGAATTCCACCGAGCAGTAACTGCTGGTGTAGGCCCCGCAGCTGAACCAGTAAATCCGGTCTCCGGGCTTTATGTAAGCCGGGAGGGGATTTCTGAAATACTCATACATCACATCCTGACTGTCGCAGGTCGGACCGGCAATAATGAATTCTTCGGAGAGTTCACCGCGGGCTTCGCAATACAAAGGATAACGTATGCTTTCGTCCCATGTCTCAATCAGTCCGTTGAATTTCCCGGTATCAAGATAGAGCCATTTATCCACCCCCATGGAACTCTTCTGCGACACCAGTATGACTTCTGTAACCAGAATTCCGGCTTCACCCACCAGGGAGCGTCCCGGCTCCAGAATGATCTGGGGGAAGTCCTCTTCAAAGTCCTCTTTCAGGTAGCGGGTAATTTCATCAGCGTACACTTCCATCTCATTGGTTTTGGAAATGTAATTGGCCGGGAAACCTCCGCCCATATTGATAAGGTTGAGCTTGATGCCTTCACCCTTGAGGTAGTCAAAGATATATCTGACTTTGGCGATCGCCGAGTCCCAGGCACCGATATCACGCTGCTGTGAACCTACATGGAAAGATATTCCGCAGGGATCCAGTCCCAGTTCTTTGCCCAGCATGACCAGGTCAATGGCCATATCCGGGTGACTGCCGAATTTACGGGACAGCGGCCAGTCCGCGGTTTCAGAGCCTTCTGTCAGAATCCGGCAGAAAACTTTTGAACCGGGGGCTTCTTTGGCGATATTGCGCAAATCATTTTCGCTGTCAGTGGCGAACAAACGGACACCTTTTTCATAAAAATAACGGATGTCTGCCGGTTTTTTTATGGTATTGCCGTAACTTATCCGGTCGGGAGAAACCCCCAGACTCAATATCCGGTCAAGTTCATAGCGGGAGGCAATATCGAAGTTCGATCCCAGATCGCGCAGCAATTCCAGTACCGGAATTGCCGGATTGGCTTTCATGGCATAATAGATGCTGGCGTAGGGGAAGTGCTGTTTCAGCTCCTCGTACTTGCGCTTGATTATTCCAAGGTTGACAATCAGAAACGGCGTCTCATGACGTTTTGATTCACGGTACATGAGATCCCAGTCTGCTTTGCTGTAGTAATCGGCAATTTCAATCTTCATTGCGGTTATACTGCCTTATGAGGTTATTTTTGTTATTTTCTACAAAGGATAAACGCGTATAAAATTTATCACTGTTTTCCGCTTTTACAATGCGGACAACGTTTTTTTTGCAAAAAAAAATTTTTTTAATGGAATTTTTCCGGAATATGAGTTACATTATAGCCTGTATGTTGTATCGAAACAGTGGAAAGGTTTTGCAATATGGCTTTATGGAGCGGCAGATTCAGTGCCGGAACTCAGAAAGATCTGGCGAAATTAAGCGAGTCTATTTCATTTGACCGCCGGCTTTACGCATGTGACATCGCCGGAAGCAAGGCGCATGTTACCATGCTGGCGGCGAGGGGGATTATTCCGGAAAAAACCGCGGCGGATATTTGCGCAGAGCTGGATGAAATACAAAAGAAGATAGAGCAGGGCAATTTCAAGTTTGATATTGCGTTGGAAGATATCCACATGCATATTGAAACTGCGCTGATTGAGAAACTTGGAGCGGAAGGTGCCCGGGTTCACTCCGGCCGCAGCCGCAACGATCAGGTGGCTTTGGATATCCGGCTGTATCTGCGCGATGCGGTGGATGGCATAATTGCCAAAATCAGAGCTTTCCAGCGTTCACTGGTGGATAAGGCGGCGGAAAATCCCCGGGCGGTTATGCCGGGATTTACCCATTTGCAGCACGCTCAGCCGATACTTTTTGCCCATCACCTGCTTGCCTATGTGGAAATGCTGGACCGGGATGCAGAACGGCTGGCTGACTGCCGCAGAAGAATAAATGTCATGCCGCTTGGGTCCGGTGCGCTGGCAGGATCAACGCTGCCGCTGGATCGGGAAATGGTGACCCGGCTGCTCGGATTTGAAAGACCTACCCGCAACAGCATGGATGCGGTGGCGGACCGGGATTTTGCCATTGAATTGCTGTCTGATCTGGCGATAATGGCCATGCATATAAGCAGATTGTCAGAGGATATTATTCTCTGGTGTTCGCAGGAATTCAACTTTATCGAGCTGGCGGATGAATTCTGTACCGGTTCAAGCCTGATGCCGCAGAAGAAAAATCCGGATGCGGCGGAGCTCTCCCGCGGAAAAACAGCCCGCATATATGGTGATCTGGTGGCCTTGCTGACGTTGTGCAAAGGTCTTCCGCTTACCTATAACCGCGATTTGCAGGAGGATAAAGAGCGGCTGTTTGACGCGTTGGATACGGTAAATCTGGTGCTGGATGTCTATACGCCGATGATTTCAGGTATCAGTGTGAAAAAAGACCGGATGCTGGATGCGGCGTCTGACCCCGGACTGATGGCAACGGATCTGGCGGAGCTGCTGGTAAAGATGAATGTGCCTTTCCGCACCGCGCACCACCGGGTGGGCGAATTGGTAAAGTATTGCCGCGAAAAGGGTTTGGAATTGGACAAACTGTCACTTGAACAGATGCGTGAGGTAATACCGGAGGCGACGGAGGAATTTCTGACTTTGTTTGATCCGGAAAAGAGTGTCGGAGCCAGAGAGATATACGGCGGAACTGGATACCGGGAGGTGGCCGGGCAGATCGCTTTCTGGCAGAAGAAACTGCAGTAGAACGTGAAGCGTTTGGAAATAAATAAAACATAGGAGAAAACAGAAAGATCATGTTGATTCGCAAGATTAATTCCGGGCTGATGAAACACAGCCGCTGGCTGTTCGGTATATTTACCGTGGTCATAATTATTTCCTTTGTCGGTTTTCTGACTCCGACGTCAAGCGTGTTCGGTATTTTCAACCCCAACGGTATCGGCACGGTAGGTACTGTTTACGGTGAAGATGTTGACATTGATACAATACAGGATCATGCCAGAAAGCTCAACACCATGCTGCGGCTGGTAAATCCCTACATGACTCAGCAGATTCCCATTGAAGTGGTGTTCAACAATTATGCCATGACCAAATACGCGGAAAAACATGGCATTATCGCGACTGACAGCGATGTGGCTGAAGCCATCCGCCGGATGCCGGTATTCCAGAAAGACGGAAAGTTTGACCGGGAAACTTATGAAAATATATTGAGCGCGCTTTACAAGCGGGAGGGAATTTCCGGAGCGGATGTGTCGGATGCTCTGCGGCTCTTCATCCTCGGAAACAAGGTGAGGGAAAACACCTTTGCCAATCTGGTGACCAGTGATAATGAAGTACGCGCTTTTTATGATCTTAACAACCAGAAGTTTGATTACCGCAAGGTCAATTTCAAGGCAGAGGATTTCAAGAAGCAGGTGCAGACAAAAGGTTCTGACCTGAAAAAGTTCCTGGAGGATAATGCCAACCGGTACATTATGCCGGCTAAATTCAATGCTCTGGTTGTGGAATTTCCCTATGCCGGATTTGAGGCTGAGGCCGGAAAAACCCTGACACCGGAAAAGGTGAAAGAATATTATGAGTCACATCCGGACGAATTTCTGAAGGCCGCTTCTGCCAAAGATAAGGCTCCGGAAGTGATGCCTTTTGAGCAGGTGAAAGCCAAAGCGGAAAAACTTGCCCTTTCCGCCGCCGCGCGCAATATGGCGGCACAGGAAGCCCAGAAATTTGCCAAAGATATCTATGAACAGGTGGAAAGTTCCGATGCTGATGATAAGGTGAAACTTTTCAATGCAATCCTTAAACAGCGTAAACTTTCTGCTGCGACTACCGGGATTTTTGATGCAGAAGCGGAGAAAGCCGGAAAATATGATGAACCGGCTTTGATGGAGCAGATCTTTGCCGTCGGAGATATCGGCACTGTTACCAATGCAGTGTTCGGCAGGGATGCCGCTCTGGTCGCCTTTGTAACGGAGCTGGAACGTGCCCGTCCCAAGACTTTCGGCGAATGCGCTAAAGAACTGCAGGAGGATTTCATTGCTGCCGAAGCATTCAAACTGGCGGAAAAAGCGGCGGCGGATTTCTCTGCCAAAGTAATGAAAACTCCGGCAGGTGAGCGGGGAAAACTTTTTGCCGGTCAAATTGAAAATGGAAAAGTGGAGGAGAAAAAAGATGTTCTGATTCCCTTTGACGAGTGTTTCGGCGACTTGGAGAAAAATACCGTCCGTTCCCTCAAAGCCGGAGAGGCATCAGCTCCCGTGGTTATGCCGGAAGGTGTGATGGTAATTTATCTTGACCGTATCATCCCTGCTGACGGTAAAGAGTTTGCCAAAAATGAACTGGTGTGGAAAAGCAAGTGCCTGATGGACAAACTCAGCAAGGCGGAAAGCGAAATGAGCCGCGAACTGATGGAAAACACCAAAATAAATTCCCGTTATCTTCAGTAAAAAACAGGAGATTTACGGATAGAGAATTTGACCGGAAACTGACAGGCGCATTTATTCCCTATGAGCATGGAGTGGAGAAAACTGCTTTGTCCGGGGCGTCTCGGCAAAGCAGATAAGGACGGCGGCGGAGTAATTGATCAGGCCAGATCCCCTTTTCAGCGGGATTTTGACCGGGTGGTGTTTTCCTCCGCTTTCCGCCGGCTTCAGGATAAAACTCAGGTTTTCCCGCTGGCGGAAAATGATTACGTCCGTACCCGGCTTACCCACAGTATGGAGACGGCGACTATTGCCCGTTCTCTCGGTACCGGGGTGGGAGTGAAACTCTGTCAGGATTTCGATGTTGGCGGGGCTACGCCAAGCGACATCGGCGCGGTAGCCGCCGCGGCATCTCTGGCGCATGATATTGGAAATCCGCCGCTGGGACACGGGGGGGAAGAGGCAATCCGGTATTGGTTCACCGGGAGCGGTACGGGATTGAAGCTGGCGGGGGAAATGTCAGAGTCAGAA
>CASECL010000214.1 GCA_949286445.1 uncultured bacterium
AGCGCAGATAAGCGGCAAACCACAATTCCCCCAGAAGAGCGAGCAATTTTCCCTCTCCGCCCCAGCGGTAAAAAAACGCGGCAAAATGCTCCGGTTCCGGATGGCTGACCACAAAGTCATAATCCGGCAAGGGAGAATTTAAAAACTCCTCTGCGTAAAATATCCCGTCCTTATGGACAGAAATTTCACGGAAAAAAGTATTTGCCGACGGATTCATTTCTGCTGATCTCTTACGATATTCCCGATACGCCGGACTTTTTTATTTAAGGCAGTCTGCCGCAATTTTCACTACCGCTTTGTGCATTTTTGCTGTTGTCTTTCCTGCCGGAGTGACCATGGGGGCATGGCCCTCGCCGGGGAAAAATACAGCAAACACTCCCGGCTTCATCCGTACCGGAAAACATTTTTCCGCCTCAAGCGGGAAAAAGGCACAGTCACTGCCGGAAAAATCAGCAGAAGCAACATCAACAGCGCCGGGAAGAGAACAGAAAATATCCTCTTCTCCCGCCAGAACTATTTGTATATCAATATATTTTTGATGTGCTTCGCTCTTTGATTCTGCAATATCGCGGCTGTTATAACAACTTACACTGACAAACACCTTGTCGCCGTCAAGTTCATATTTCCCCTCTTCCGGCGAATGATTATCTTCAAAAAATTTCTCTACCATGCTCCATACTTCAGGAAACATGGCGCGGTAAAGCTCGCGGTTATCCCACTTATCATAGATCATTTCAAATCAAATCCCCTTTTGAAGCACGGCCGATTGATTTTCCCCGCTCCGGTAATTAACTCAGGCATCAACAATGGCGAACATCAAGGTTATTTTGAGCACAATTTTATCGCCGATACGCAAAATTCCGGTTCCTTTTCCGAAGCGTGATTTTGCCGCCGGCAGTTCAATATCGCAGATCAGCTGGTCGCCCGGGAACACCGGAGCCATAAATTCAGCTGAATCAATGGACATGAAATAACCGATTTTGCCTTTGTTTTCCGGTCTGGAAAGCACGCTGGCGCAACCGGATTGCGCGACGATTTCGCAAAGCAGAGACTCCGGCATAACCGCATAATCTGCG
The DNA here is from genome assembly GCA_949286445.1 of uncultured bacterium. GTDB lineage: Bacteria > Verrucomicrobiota > Lentisphaeria > Victivallales > Victivallaceae > CASECL01. The sequence continues at coordinate 1,077 of CASECL010000214.1, forward strand.
TTGCAATGAGCAAAAAATTCCTCATTTCCGGTAACATTCTTTATCGCGATAACGTGATCTCCATCCACCCGGGCAATATTGTCTATGAGCAGGAAAGGATACCGGTGCGGCATAAGTTCCATAATTTTGCCGATGTCCATCGCGGTTTCCACGCCTTTATCAAACTCATTATAAAGTTCCGGCATGGTCATTTCCACCGCAGTTGAACGTGAAGCCAGGGTTAAAACTGCTTCACAGGTTATCCCGGCGGCATTGCTGGTGGAGCACTTGAACTCAACCTCATTTCCATTTGAAGATATTACTTTGGATTCAATCTTTATCCGGTCGCCGGGAGTATTGGGTTTGCGGAATTTCACTTTTGCCAGCCGGCGCAGATAAATATCCTGTTCTTCGGAACTGCCCAGCAGTTCCAGAGCGAGAATTTCGCTCAACTGCTTCATTGCCTCCACCTGGAGTACACCAGGCATTATGGGATGATTGGGAAAATGACCCTGAAAAAACAATTCATTCATGGACAGATTTTTCACCGCAGTCGCACCGCCTTCGCCGTCCAGAGCCGCCCGGTCGAGCATCAAGAGCGGATAACGCCGCGGCAGCAGATTTTTAATTTCCTTGAACCCCAATACTTTCATTGTCCCGCCTCGCTTTCCATGATGTGCCGGAGCATCTGACCGGCCAGCTCCACATTTCTGGGATGTCCGGGTTTTACCGCGACGATATTCGCCTTTACTCTGCGTCCGCAGAGAAAGATGTCTCCGATTATGTCTAATATTTTATGTCTTACAATTTCATTTTTAAAACGCAACTCTTCTTTGCAAATGATTGCCCCGTCGTGAATTATAGCCGCGGCATCAAGGCTGCCACCTTTGCAGAGCCCCATGGCAAGAAGCTGTTGCAGATCCCCGTAGTCAACAAAAGTTCTTCCTCCGGCGATCTGACTGTGGTAGGTTTCCGGATCAATTTTGACCGACATAAACTGGGGGTCGATCGGACAACCGGCAAAACTGGTTACGCAGGTAATGTAAAGATCATCCGCCGGAGACATGAAAATCTGGGTGGCTCCGCCGTTTACGCAATAAAGTTTATCACAGACAAAATATTTTGCCTCTGCCTCCTGCTCCACAATGCCCGCCTCCAGTATCATATTGCTGTAAGGCAGCGCGCTGCCGTCGGCGATCGGCGGCTCCATGCCGTTCATTTCCACAATCGCGTTGTCGATGTGGTGGGCGTGGATGGCGGAAAGGATATGTTCCACAGTGAAAACCACTGCTTTGCCTTCTGCTATTGTGGTGCCGCGCCGGACGTCAATAACATTGGACGCCAGCGGCCGGACTTCCGGCTTGCCGGGCAGATCGACCCGGCGGAAAATAATCCCGCTGTTCTCCGGAGCCGGCAGTATTCTGACTGTACAACGCGCCCCGGTATGCAGTGAAATGCCGGAAACCGACGCGCTTTTTGCCAAGGTTCTCTGTTTTTCCATGGTATTACCGTTTGTATTTTCGGATTTTTGGTCTATTTTTCAGAGTAATATACACGATGAAGAGGATTTTGTCAATGTCAGAAAAAATAAAAGTTATAGTAATTACCGGTCCGACCGCCTGCGGTAAAACCCGGCTCGCAGTTGAGCTGGCGGGGCGGATCGGCGGCGGGGTGCTGAGTGCCGACAGCCGTCAGGTATATAAGCACATGGATATCGGCAGCGGCAAGGATATTCAGGAATACGGACAGATACCGTACCGGCTGATTGATGTGGCGGATCCGGCAAAGGAGGTTTACAACCTTGCCCGTTTTCTGCCGGATGCCTATGAGGCGGTAAAGGATTTTGCCGGAGCCGGACTGGTGCCGGTGGTCTGCGGCGGAAGTGCGCTTTATATTGACGCATTGCTGCGGGACTACCGTCTGCCCGGAGGAGCATTGCCGCCGAGAAATTCCGGATTGCCGCGGCAGCGTCAGAATCCGGAGGCAGAAGCAAGTTTTTCTCCGCCGTTTGAATTGGATTTTCTGGTTTTGGGTGTATATTATCCGCGTTCGGTGGTGAGGGAGCGCATCCGGGAAAGGCTGGATTTCCGTTTGCAACATGGCCTGGTGGAGGAGGTGGAACAGCTTCATTCCGTTTACGGGCTCAGTTTTGAACAGCTGGAGTTTTTCGGGCTGGAATACCGTGAGGCGGCATTGTTTCTGCAGGGAAAGTGTTCCCGGGAGGAGATGAGAAACCGGCTGCTGGACAAAATACGCCAGTTTGCCAAGAGGCAGGATATATTTTTCCGCAAAATGGAGCGCAGTGGAGTGAAAATTTACTGGCTTACCGGGGAAAGAAGAGAGGAACGGGCGGCGGAACTGGCTGAAATGTTTCTCGCTGGCAGGGAACTGCCGGATACAGAATTGAAAATGACGGAGGTTTATTATGGGAAAAGGTCTTCCGGTCCTGGTATTGGTTGACGTGCAGGAGCGGCTGATGCCGGTAATGGCGGAAAAGGAAAGTGTATTGAAAAAAGCCGGAATACTGCTTGGCGGAGCTGGCGTAATGGGATGGGATGTGGTGGCAACAGAACAGTACCCGAGAGGACTGGGTGCCACTTTGCCGGAAATCAAATCTCTGCTGCCGGAGGATCAGAAATACATTGCCAAAACGGCTTTCAGCTGTTTCGGAGAAGCCGCATTCCGGGAGGAACTGGAACGCAAAGACAGACAGACCCTTGTTCTGCTGGGAGTGGAAAGCCACGTTTGTGTTTATCAGACGGCATTGGATGCCTTGAGCCGGGATTATGAAGTGATTGTAGCTGCGGATGCGGTAAGTTCAAGAGATCCGCGGAATCGGGATCTGGCACTGGCGCAGTTGCGGCATGCCGGAGCGGAAGTTATTCCGGTGGAAAGCATCCTCTTTAAATTTGTCGGGGATGCCGGATCGCCGTTTTTCAAGGCGGTATCGGCTCTGGTAAAATAATCCGCGGCGTAGTACACCATAATATATTGAAAAGCGGACAACCGGGGAGAGGTAATTTTATTTTCCACAGTTACTTTATTATGCCGGTATCCCAAACATTTACCGGCGATTGAATGAAAAAATTATCCGCCTGCCGGCAGAATAGCTTTGCCGGCAGGCGGATTTTGGTGTTGATTTTTAAAATTTATCTGATGGTGGATTTTTTAGAATACCTTTTTACCGTTGGTTTTCGTGCTGATCACCCGGTAAGGCTTGCCGGCTTCACGGCGCAGGGTGAATTCATCGGTTTTGCCGGGGAATTTTACCTTCAGCACTTCACCGTCAAACTCAGTTTCCGGCATCGGATAATCGGGAAGATACGGGTAAATCAG
>CASECL010000215.1 GCA_949286445.1 uncultured bacterium
GGCAAACGCATATCAATTGATCTGGTTTCCTCCAATGTGGGAGCCCAGTTATCCGCCGCGCTGTATCTTCTGAAAGACAAGATGAATCCGTCAGCGGCCGCTGAACTGCGGGAAAACCTTTTGCGCCGGATCGTTGATCCCATTGAAAAATTGCTGGCGGATAAAAAACGCCGCAATCATTGGCTGGATACGCTGAATAACTGGAACAGTGTGTGTATTGCCGGAGTGGTCTGCACGATTTTGCCGCTGGATTTACCGGCAGAACGGCGTTGGAAAATTTTAGATGGTCTGATAGAGTGCAGCGATAATTTTCTTAAAGGATTTGATCCGGACGGTTATTGCTCCGAGGGGATGGGATATTGGGATTACGGTTTTGGCCATTATCTTATTCTGTCTGCCGCATTGCGTGGGGTATCGGGGGGAAAAATTGATTTAATGACACAGCCCCGGGCGATACGGGCAGGAGAGTTTCCCGGGCGGATTGAAATATTGAATAATGTCTATCCGGCCTTTGCTGACTGCAGTACTTCGGCGAAACCTTATCCTTTTCATTTGGCTTTGAGGGACTGGCTTACCGGTAAATCCGGTGGCGGCAGAATTGAAGTGCTGCCTACGATGAATATGATGCAGATGCTTACTGCCATAAGTGCGTCCGGAGAAAAAAACTCTGATGTTACGGAGAAAAAACCGGAAAAACCGGCATTTTCAGTTTTCAAGTCATCCGGAGTTGTTGTCGGCCGTCCGGGGGAAGGAAATGAGAAATGCCGCCTCGCGGTGGCTTTCAAAGGCGGGAGCAATAACGAATTTCATAATCATAATGATGTCGGCAGTTATGTGGTTCTGGTGGACGGCACTGCCGCTCCGGTGCAGGATGTGGGCGGTGAGATATATACCGCCAGAACATTCAGTTCGCGCCGTTACGAATCAAATCTGCTTAATTCTTTCGGACACAGCGTGCCGCTGATTGACGGAAAGATGCAGCAGGAGGGGAAAAATACTCAGTGCCGGATGCTGGATTTTTCCAATCAGGGGAAACTGCTTCGGGCTGCTTTTGATCTTCGCAATGCTTACCGCGGGGTTTCCGGGATAAAGAAGTTGGTCCGGACGTTTGTTTATGACCGGACAGGGGAGGGGATGTTCACGGTAACCGATGAGGCGGAATTTTCCACTCCCCAAAAATATGAAAACGCGATTATGACGCTTGGTGATTTTACCATTGAGGGAAAAAATAAACTGATTTTTTCTTTCGGCGGCAAAAAACTTGCCGTTGAAGTGGAGTGCAATGAACCTTTTGAAATCACTTCAGCTGTAATCAACGAGGCGCGCAGCGGAGCTGGAAAACCCTGCCGGGTGGCAATAAAATTGAAACAGCCGGCAGAGAAGATAAGAATGACCTTGAAAATGGTTGCACAGGAGTAAAAAAAATAAAATGAATTTGAGTGTCAGAGAACGTTTCAACCGGGTACTGAATTTTCAGAAAGTTGACCGTATGCCGATGGTGGAGTGGGCACCGTGGTGGGATTTGACCTTGAAAAGATGGCGGGAGGAGGGATTGGATCCCGAGCTGGATACTGATGATGTCCAGAAGTATTTCGGATTGGATCTGATGGTTGATCTCTGGGCGAGACCTCAGGCTCCGGGATATCCGGTCGGAGCAGACGGCGAGGGGGTGAAAGTCAGCACTATGGATGAATACCTCAGCTTTAAAAAACAGGGATTTATCCACAACTTGCAGGCATTGGATTTCTCCCGTTTTGCCAAACATCGCCAAGAACATGAAAATGGTGATGCCATTTACCGGGTGGTACTGGATGGATTTTTCTGGTTTCCCCGCACTCTGTTCGGCATAGAGGAGCATCTTTACAGTTTTTATGATGCGCCGGATCTGATGAAGAAAATGAATGAGGATCAGGCTGATTTCTGCCTGCGGTCTCTGGAGGAGATTTTCCGCCGCGGATACCGTCCTGATTTTATGAGTTTTGCCGAAGACCTGAGTTACAACAATGGTCCTATGCTTTCCAAAGCCCAGTTTGAAGAGTTTGTCGCGCCGTATTATCAGAAGATAATTCCTCTGCTCAAAGAAAATAATGTGCGTATATTTATTGACAGCGACGGCGATATTTCAGAGTGTGTAAACTGGTTTATCGAAGCCGGCATGGAGGGTATTTTCCCGCTGGAACGCCGGGCCGGAGTGGATGTTGCCCGGCTGCGGAAAGATCATCCCTCGCTTCTTATGCTGGGCGGATTTGACAAGACCGTAATGGATTGCGGCAGAGATGTGGTGGAGCAGGAATTCAAACGTCTGCTGCCGGTAATGCGCCAGGGCGGTTTTGTTGCCAGCTGTGACCACCAGACGCCGCCGCTGGTTTCAGTAAAGCAATATCAGGAATACATGGAGCTGTACCGCCACTACGCCAGTCTGGCGGCAGAATAAAGACTAAGCAAATTTTCAACTGTGCTGATTATGTAAAACTACGTTCAATGCGGCTTTTACATAATCAGCAATTTTTTTATTCCTGAAGGAATACTACCTTGCGGACCCGTACAAGTTTGCGTTTCCAGCCGGTAACCTGATAGGCATCTCCCACAATGCGGGCCTTGCGGAGTTTATCGGGACATTTGAAAGCTCCGGGAATATCCAGATAGTAATCAACCTCGTATTTGCCTTTGACCTCTTTCAACAGAAGATAACGCGGATCGCTTTCCGGACCGTTATCCATAAGCATACCGGTTACGGTTATATCCTTTCCTGCACCTTTCTCCAGCTGATACTTCTTTAAAAACTCTGCTTCAGAGGAGGATGAATTTTTAATTTTCACCTCATCATCTGATTTTGTATTTTGCTCTGAATTTTTTGCGGTATCCGGCTGCTTTACATTTCCGGTTTTATTTTCCGCATTTGACTTCTGCCCTGCAGGCTCATCCGTTTTCCGGATGTAGCGGCTGGAAGCAAACCCGCTTTTACCATCTGCCAGCTCTACCTGATACCAGCCGTCTTTTTCTCCTTTTACCTTTAAAACATCTCCGGAGCGCACTTTGGCGACAACCGGATTATCTGTCCCGGCTCCGGAACGGATATTAAGAATTCTGGCATAGACTTTGCCGTTGAACTCTTCTGCTGCGGCAGCCGCAGATAAACAGAATGCTGCGGCAAAAACGGCTGTAATCCGTAAAAAATTCATATTCAAATCTCCTCAGATTTTTTTGCGGTCAAAATTCAATAAACGGTATATTTTATCGCAAATTAAGTTAGCGGAACTGTTTTCCGGATTTCCGGTGCAGATTACGCGGTTTTTCACTATTGCTATTGCAAGGTGATATTTCCGGTCGCCGAAAGCAAGATTGCCGCCGTAGCCCGGATGCCCGAATGCCCGTCCCGGTTCGTCATTCAAA
>CASECL010000216.1 GCA_949286445.1 uncultured bacterium
CCGTAGCGCAGCAGAGTTCCCGCCGCACCGGCAATACACAGCAAAAACAGTATCTTCATTCCGTCTCCTGTCAGAAAGTTGAAAATAATTAAGATGTATTCCGGTAATATAATGTTTCTGAACAGGAAAATCAATTCAGAAATAATTTTTAATAATGTAAATACACCCGGAAGACAGCTTTTATTCCATAGTAGATAAACAACGTGAAATAATACCGGAAATTGCCACGGCAAAGGTTTTGAATACAATGGAAAAACGACTTGATTTTCCTGATTTCCGGGTATATAGTGAGCCTGTATCTGGAGATTGGAGGAAAAATGAAAATAACAATTATTTTAAGTGCCGCCGCGGCGGTTCTGGCGGTGACCGGTTTTGCCGGATGCTGGTATTTCAGCGGAGAAAAACCGGTGACCGCAAAGCTGAAAGTCAAACCGGAGGGGAAAATTCTGATAGTCTGTTATTCGCAGTCCCGCAATCAGAATACAAGAAAAGTTGCCGGGTGGATTCAACAGCAGCTGGGCGGCGATATATTGGATATTGAAACGGTAAAGCCGTATTCCAGCAACTATTTTTCTGTGTTGAAAGAGTGCCGGAAAGAGCCGATGCCGGAAATAAAAAAATTCCCCTTTAAAATAGAAGATTATGATATTATCTTTATCGGTTCACCCATCTGGTACGGCACCTTTGCTCCGCCGGTGAAAACTTTTTTATCCCAAGCCGATCTGCAGGGAAAAACGGTAGTGCCGTTCTGCACCCATGGCGGCAGCGGCGCAGGTACTTTTTATTCTGATATCCGGCAGGCCGCCGCCGGAGCAGAAGTGCTGGATGGTTTGATATTGCGGGGAAGCAATATTGTTGAACGGGTTATCCGGCGGGGAACCGGGGAAATGGAGTCCCCGGATGCGGTAGTTGAATGGCTTAACCGGATATTTCAGAAGTGAATTAAAATCATTTCAGGCGGCACAATACAGGAAAATTCAAGAGAAAAAGAAAAATGAAAGTTACTGCAGTACAGGGAGATATTACCGTTTTAAATGTTGATGCCATTGTCAATGCCGCCAATTGCACACTGCTTGGCGGGGGCGGCGTTGACGGAGCCATTCACCGGGCGGCAGGCAGGGAACTGCTTGAAGCCTGCCGTAAATTCGGCGGCTGCAATACCGGAGAAGCCAGAATTACTCCGGGATTTAAACTGCCGGCAAAGTTTATTATCCACACCCCCGGACCGGTATGGCACGGCGGAAATCACCATGAAACAGAACTTTTAAAATCCTGTTATCTTAACTGCCTTGCTCTGGCAGAAGAGAATAACTGCCGGAGTATTGCATTTCCCGCCATAAGTACCGGAGTATATGGCTACCCCAAGCGCGAAGCGGCGGAGATTGCCGTAAATACCATCCTCAACTGGAGCGGAAAATTGCCGCAGGAGGTAATTTTCTGCTGTTTTACCCCGGGAGATCTGGAAATATACCAGAAGATTTTAAACGCTGGAAAATAAGGTAATTCTGCAAAGCTTTAAAACCGGATTGTTTTATTTTTGCAGCAATTCATAGGCAAATACCGGACCTTTATCTGAAAACACCTTCGCAGTAAATTGCAGACGGTTTTCCGGATTGCGGAATGCCGGAATGACCGTCAGACGCCTCCCGGCAGTGTCAACGGCGTAAACCGTATATTCACCGGGTTGAACTGCAAGTTCAACTTCCGCTTCACCCCGTGCCGCCAGAAAAGGCGTTACGCCCCATTGTTCCAGCCTGACCATGCGGCTGCCGGTGAATTTGGTTTTAGCCGCCTGGGAATCCGTCAGATGGAGCAGCAGCAGCCGGCCGGATTGCGCCAGAGATCTGCCATCGGCGGACATTACCGAAAATACCCCGCGGCCGATCCGGTTTTTCACCCGCATGAAGAGACCATTTCCACTGGAATTTTCCGGCAGAATCAATGCTTCACATCCCGGAGAGACCACTTTAAAGCATGATTTTTTGCTGTCAAGCTCAATTTGTCCGGTGGAGGATTGGAAAATACCTTTGTCCGCCTGATAATATTCCGGCTTGAGCAATCCGGCAGCAGTTATGGACGCCAGCAGATCCGGCGATCCGTCCGAAGCCGGAAAAACCGGAATTGAGGTTCCGGCAGGGAAATTTATGCCCAGATCAATCGCTCCGGCAATATCCCCGGGAAGACGCCATGTTTTGTTGTCAGGCACAATTAAAGTTCCGACTCTGGCAATCAATCCCAGCAGCCGGATGCTCCGGGGGTAATTGTTGCCGAATGTAAGATTTTTGCCGCCATTGAGCAGCACAGCAAAAGCCACCGGAGCCGGTTTCACCTCCCGCCCCAGAAACAGCCTCATGCCGATCTTCTGGGATAATGCTTTGACCGGGTCTGAAGATGAGTCAAAATGGCCTTCTGTAACGTCATTGCGCATAACTTTGTCCCTGGAGTGGGTATAGGCAAAATGAAACAGGGCATTCCAGTCCTGCAACGACGCGTAAGCCCCGGTCAATACCGCCCCCTCCGCCCGGAAAAAGTTCGGCCTGGCGTAGTCAAATTCGGTAATCATCATCGGTTTATTCAGCAACCTTGAGGGAAATATTCCGCCCGGCTGACCGGCCTGCGCGGTGATTGCCGAACTGTTGCCGGCAACTGACGGCAACTGCCATGACTGCACCGGAAAAGATGGATGCGACCAGTAAAAATGGTTGTCCACATAGTCGTATTGCGAACGCATAAAAGTATATGGCAGCTGGGTCGCCATGTTCTGATCAGAAATCATCGTTTTGACACCGAGGCCGCGGACAAAGTTTTTCATTTCCGCAAAGCCGCGGTTGTAGGTGTCAATCAGAAAAGCGGAAAACAGCGGATCGGAATTTTCTGCAATACCGTCTGATTCGGGAATGCCTTTGGATTTTTTCCATTCCGCGAAACGCCGCCGGTAGAGTGCGGTACTTTCCGGAGTGGATTTCCAGCAATAGGATAAATTATCTTCGTTGATCAGCGAGAGCGACAGCAATGCCGGATCGTCTTTCAGCGCAAAACCGGTATAAGGATTGACATGGGTAAGCCAGTTTCCGGCAAAAGACTTCCAGTTGTCCATTGCCGAATCCAGCACGAAAACCAGCGGCTTGAACGTGCGGTTGCCGAATTTCCTGCCCGGATATTCCGGAAGTTCGCCCGTTTCCGTAAAACGTGAAACATAAAGATCGGTGGTGTAATAAATACCCCGTTTCCGGCAGCAGTAAATTAAATAATCCAGCTGATCCAGCGATTCGGGATTCAGTATTGTGCTTTTTCCGTTCTGATGCAGTGCCAGTTCATTATCATGATGGTGCAGCCGTACCGCATTATACCCCTGGGCGGCAATCCGTTCCGTCAGGCGTTCCGCCCACTCTTTGTCAAAAAACTGTCCGCTCCAGCACAGATTGGTGCCGTAAAAACGTACCAGAACATTTGGTTTGTCCCGGAATACAAGTTGACCGCCCTGTACTGTCAAAGGTCCGTATTTTCCCGCCGGGGCATCAAGATGTCCGGAAAAGTCAAGAATTGAACCTTTCTCAACATCACGGAAATATTCAAACGGTTTCCAGAAGTCATCTTCAATAATATAAGTCATGGTTTCCGGGAAACGCGGTACCCGGTCGCGGCTGACCGAAGCGGAGACAATTCCCCATACGCTTTTATTCACCGCCTGAAATGAAATACTCCGTATCGGCATATCGCATATCTGGTACGCTGAACGGTAAAGTCCCACATAAGCACTTTTGTTTTCCCCGGTCCAGACTACGTCTCCGTTTTTCAAAGACACCGCCCCCTGCCAGTTGCCGGCATCAATGCCGCCGGTTACGCTAAATTCATCCTGTTTACCGTCGGCATAGGTTACTGTGATTACCCCGGCGGAAGCTCCGGCTGACGGCCAGGCCAGCGCATGAAGTAAATAAAGATAATTGCCCCGTGTTGAAGCGGGAGGATTTATTTCGGCTGACACGGGAAAAACTCCGGGGCGGTTTCTGCTCAGCATTAAACAGGATTTGCCGTTATTTTCCGCCGGATTGATAATTTCAAAATCAATTCCCCCCAGCCGTTGTCTGCCGGTCGGGAGCATGTGCAGGTCATTTTCCGGTCCCTGATCAGTCCAGCCGCCTTTGCCATCCGAGGCCTTTTCATCGGCAAAACCCATATTCGCGAAACGGCGGAGGTCAAGCGGAGTACTTTTATATGGCTCAAGTATTACGGTAAAATTCAGCGCGGCGGTATTGATTTTCCCGCCCGGAGGCGTGAAG
>CASECL010000217.1 GCA_949286445.1 uncultured bacterium
CATCAGGATTGGAAAAGTCAATGCTGAGCATAATTCCCGCCGCAGTAATGATAGCCAGGGCGCACCATAATCTTCTGCCGATTGCTTCATGAAAACAGCACCGGGCGATAAGTGAAGTAGCCACCATTTCAAAATTAAACAATAGCGAAGCATTGGCCGCTGTGGTCATGCGCAATCCCCACAACAGCAGAACCGGAGCAATAACATCAAGAATAACCATTGCCGCCGTCCACGGCAATTCCCGTATGGATAAAGGTGCTTCAGAGTGGTTTTCCCGGGTAATCCGGCTGAGAAACAGCATCCCCGTTCCCGCGCCAAGATAAAGAAATGCCGCCATGAACATCGGGGAAATATCCGTCAAAAGCAGTTTTGACAATGGCGCATTAAGTCCGAATAAAAGCGCGGCCAGCAGTGCCAGTATAACTGGAACTGCATCTGATTTTGGTTTGTGATGATCAAAAAAAATCATAATTTTCTGCGCGCCTGTTCCAGATAATATAATACCACAAGTGCGTGAAAGCAAATTAACCGATTATCTGCTGATTGCCCGGTTGCTGCCACATCCTGCAGCAGAATTTTGTTTTTACAGATTTTTATCCGGAAATACCGCAGGAGTGAATTTGTAAATTACCGGGATAATTAACCGGAAAGGCAGAATTTTTTCTTGAAAAACTGACATTTTTGATGTAAATTACGAACGTATTGGAGTTTGTAAATTAATCGGAGATGCAAGTTGATATGAAAAATATAATTCCTCTGGTAATGTCGGTTATTCTGGGTCTGGCGGCAGTTTATCTTGTAAGCCGTCTCCTGTTTGAAAACAAGGATGCCGACCTCGAAAACAAAGTTTCTGTGGTGGTTGCCGCGCGTGACCTTAACGCCCGCGATGAACTTACTCAGGGCAGTCTTACCTACAAAGATATTCCGGAATCCGCCGTTCCCAAAAATGCTCTTTTGTGGGAAAATGTCGGCCTGGCGTACGGCCAGCAGCTGCCGCATGCGGTTTCGCAGGATGACTATATTCTGATGACGGATATCCGGATTCAGACGACGCTCGGGGATTGCACCAGGCAGGGAGAATGGACGGTGCCGGTAACTTTTTCTGATCCGGCACTGGTGAAAATGCTGATGCCTGATGATGAGATTGCCATTATTTCCACCTATGTCAAGCCGAATGTTTCCATCGATAAAAATATGACCGTAAGCGACGGCTCCGGGGTGAAGATGACAGAATCGCGGGAAACCTCCGTTCTGCTGCCGTGCGTCCGGGTGATCGGTATTGCAAATGAACAGGGTTCTTTCCGGGAAGGCGGCAGTTCCAGCGGCACGGTTTTTGTTTCACTGCCGCCGCAGCAGGCAATGATTTTGATTGCGGCGCAGAGGGAATCGGAACTTTATCCGGTTTTGCGGAAAAGGAATGATTCTGTGGCACTCAACCGTAAGGACGGCGGAGTGGTTAATGCTGATACGTTTGCAAAAATCCGCAGTGGGCTGGTTCCGGCGGAACTGCCTGAAATTCCCAATAAAGATCACCGGTGAGAGAGGCGGAGTATATGAAATATTTCTGGCTGTTTTTTTCTCTGTTTTTCTGTTTTTGCATTTTTGCGTCCGGAGCGGATGGCACGGTTGCGGCACCTGAGACGGTTCAAAAGCAGGGCGGGCTGCTTTCACTGCCGCCGGAACGGGTTTCGATTGCGATAGGGGAACCCAGGCGTTTTGAAGTACCTTTTGTTATTGAGCGTTACCGTTCAAGCACTCCCAATGCCCGGATAAGCCGGGTGGATGGTCGTACCTTGGAGGTTGAGGGAGTGTCCGCAGGAAGCGCGGTGGTGACGGTTTGGGCACAGGGAATAAGCAAGGAATTCCGGATAACAGTATCAAGTTCACTGATGCCGATTTACCGGGAATTGAGCCGCGAACTGGGGGATTTGCCCGAAGTTACGGTGGAGTTGTCGGATGATGTGCTTACCTTACGCGGGGAGATTACCCGGACTTCCCGCTGGGATTATTTCCGGCGCGTGGTCAAACGTTATGAAGACCGCTGCCGCAATTATGTGACTTTTCAGCCCGGAGCTGAGCTGTTTGACGGACTTAAAAAACAGTTCACATCTGCCGGCTACTCTGTTGCTGACGAAGTTTCACCGGGAAATCCCGGATGTCTCAAGCTCCAGGTGTCAAACGGGGTGCTGACCGTATCGGGATATCTTTTGAGCGAAGAGGATATCGCTTCGGTAAAAAGAATTCTCGCCTCGCAGAAATGGCTTTCTCCGGAGTGGAACGGGCAGGTGATGCGGGCGGAAACCGATCTGAAAATCGCAGACACCCAGCTTGATGTGGGAGTGGTCTTTGTGGGGGTTACCCGCACTCAGCTGGAACGGCTGGGTAATTCATCTGCCGACGGAACGGTGCTTTCCTGGAATTTGATCGCCTGGTTCCGGGCACTTGCCGGGGCTGCTCCGGATGAACTGGCAGGAACGTCCGGAGGCAAGGGGCTTTATTCCTACTTCAATACCGACTTGAAAGGTGCCCTGGTCTTTTTCGGCAGCAACGGCATTTCTGATTTCCGGGACGCCGGCCATGTGACGCTGACCAGCAACAGTAAAAATTTCGCGACCTACAAAAACGGCGGAACGTTGAATGTCAAGGTATACGGACAGGATACTGCGGAATTAAAACCGATTGAATTCGGTCTCCAGATGAAAATCCGCGGCAGTCTTGTCCGGGCAAATGAAGTGAAATTGGAGCTGGAACTGGAAAAAAGTCTGGCTCCTATAAAACAGGATGAGGATTATTTCCAGCGTTCAACTCAGACCGCAACCGAGATTATCTGTCCCCTGAACAAAACCGCGGTCATTGCCGGTCAGAAAGAGTTGACCTATTCCAACAGCGGTCCAAGCGGATACGCCTTTTTGCGGCATATCCCGGTAATCAACTGGTTCACCTCAGCAGAAGAAGATCAGCACGAGGAAATGATGCTGCTGATTCTGGTTTCGCCGAAGATCGCCGATTCTCAGGTGAATATGACATCAATTCCGTCAGAAGATACGCGGGCGGTGGAAGACACCGTTTCCCGCTCCGTTAACGAAAAGAGCCGGAAGATACGCGAAAAGGAATCGCGGAGCTGGTTTGGCAAGATGTTTACCTGGTAAATTTTTATGATACAGCTCAAAGTTACAACTGCAGACGGGGAACAGAAGATTATCGGGCTCACCGGTAAACTGCCGCTGCTGATCGGCCGTTCCGGAGAGTCCGGACTCTGCCTTGCGGATAAAAAGGTTTCCCGCCGCCATGCAGTGATTGAGGAGGGCGGAGACGGAGTTCTTTTTATTGAGGATCTGTCCAGCCGTACCGG
>CASECL010000218.1 GCA_949286445.1 uncultured bacterium
AGGAGTTCTTCCTTGCGGGTGCCGCTCTTTTCGATATTGATTGCCGGATAGATGCGGCGGTCTGAAACGTTGCGGTCAAGATGAAGTTCCATATTTCCGGTGCCTTTGAATTCTTCAAAGATCACATCATCCATTTTGCTGCCGGTATCGATCAGCGCAGTGGCGATAATGGTCAGACTGCCGTGGTTTTCGATGTTCCGCGCCGCGCCGAAGAAGCGTTTGGGCTTGTGCAGGGCAGTGGCATCCACACCGCCGGTGAGGATTTTCCCGGAATGGGGCTGAAGAGTGTTGTATGCCCGGGCCAGACGGGTGATACTGTCCAGCAGAATTACCACATCGCGTTTGTATTCCACCATGCGTTTTGCCTTTTCGATTACCATTTCGGCCACCTGGACGTGGCGTTCCGGCGGTTCGTCAAAGGTGGAACTTACCACTTCGGCGTTAACGCAGCGTTTCATATCAGTAACTTCTTCGGGGCGTTCATCAATCAGCAGTATGATAAGATGCACTTCCGGGTTGTTGAGCAGTATATTGTTGGCAATTTTCTGCATGAGAACCGTTTTCCCTGTCCGCGGCGGAGCCACAATCAGACCGCGCTGTCCTTTGCCGATTGGGGTTACCAGATCGACTACCCGGGTGGAAAGATCCTCCGGCTGGTGTTCCAGCACCAGACGCTGGGTCGGGAAGTAGGGAGTAAGTTCATTGAAGGGTATAATCGCCTGTTTGCGTTCCGGAGCGTCGTTATTGATGCTCTCCACTTTCAGCATGGCAAAGAAGCGTTCCTTCTCTCTCGGAGCGCGGATCTGACCGGCGACGAAGTCTCCGGTTTTCAGCGCAAAACGCTTGATCTGGGAGGGGCTTAAATAAATATCCTCCGTGCTGGGCAGATAGGAGTAATTGGGTGAACGCAGAAATCCGAAACCTTCCGGCAGAACCTCCAGAAAACCGCTGCCGTACATTTGTCCGCTGCGTTCGGCATTGGCCCGGAGAATTTCAAAAATCAACGAAGACTTGCTTAATGCTCCGATACCTTCGATTTCCAGTTTCAATCCCATGTCGGTAAGTTCACCCATGGTCTTTTCCTGGAGTTCGGTAATATTCATGCTGGGTACGGTAACATCACGGATCCGTCCGTTATTACTGTTGCCATTGCCGTTATTATTATTGCCGTTATCTGCCGGGAAATCCTCCTCATTGCGGTATCCGTCATTTTGACTGCGGTTTCCGTTATTTGAGCTGCGGTTTCCGTTATTTCCGTTTCCGTTATTTCCGTTATTTCCATTGCGGCGGCGGGAATAATTATCTCTTCTGAGCTCTTCATCCACCAGATCATTGAGTTCAGCATCGTTATTACGGACACGCCGCTGCCGGGGATTATTATTTCCGTCATTTTGGCTGCGGTTTCCGTTATTTCCGTTATCTCCGCTCAAATCATCATAATTTGCTGTATTGCCGGACCGGGGCTGATTTTCGTCATAGCTGCGCCGCTGCCGGTAACGGTTCTGGCGGTCTTCCGGATTGCCGGCAACTTCCCGGAGCTGGGGTTCTTCCCGGTTTTCAGCATCATAGCTGTTATCGGGATTGTAATTTTTTTCACCGCGTTCCTGCTGGCGGCGGGTCTGGCGGAGTGGCTTTTCCTGGACACGGCGGGGAGGATAAGTCCGGGCTTTGGGTATTTCGCTGTCGTCCGGAAACATCGGCTCTGTGCGGGGCGGAAGGGTTTCACGAACCGGAGCTGACACTCCGGCAGATAATTCATTTGCCGCTTCTTCAGTCTTATTTTCCGCATTTGCCGCATCTTTTTCTTTATTATCACTTACTGGAGCAGCCGATTTACGCGGTCTGCCGCGGCGTTTCGGCGGTGCCGGATTTTCTGGAGCAATTCCCTCTGACGGCGGATTGGAGGGTGCATTAATTTCTGCCGGATTGATATCTCCGGTATTTTCCTCATTGTTCTTTCTTGTTCTCGGCATAGAAAAATTCCTTGTTGTTGATATATAGTTATTAAAAAAAATTCTTCAACTTGAGTTCTCTGAATATTCCGCAACTGTCTGCAAACTGTTTTTCAGACGCGGAATAATGCAATTTACGGCAATTAGGCAAACCTGGTTCTAAAATAATCCGTGATCATAAGAAGATAACCTGAAATGTGATTCAATCCATCCGTTCTGAGGTCAGCCGACGGTCAAGTTCGCTTACCTGGGCATAAATGTTTTCCAGGTTGCCGTTGTTTATCAGGGCGAAATCTGATTTCTCCAGCTTTATCTCCGGCGGCAGCTGCAATTTCTCCCGGCGTTTGATTTCGTCCGCATCAAACCCCCGCTGTTCCATCAGCCTTGCGTGCCTTGAAGCATCTCCGGTATATACCGAGATTACGCCGTCAAAATTATTCTCCAAATTATTTTCATACAGCAATGGTATCTCAATTAAATATTTTTTCCCGGCCGACTCTTTTTTCAGACGCTTCATTTTTTCTCCCAGCCGGGGATAAAGCAGACTGCTCCAGAATTTCAATTCTTCCGGGTTTTGAAATATTACTTCAGCAAGTTTTTTGTGATCTATTTTCCCTGCGGTGAAAACTTTTTCACCCCAGCGGTTCATTGCCGCCGGTTCAAGTTCCGGAAAAAAGCCGTGACAGATTGCATCGGCAGAAAAAGTTTTCCAGCCAAGTTGTTCAAAGAAACCACGGACGGTGGATTTTCCGCCGCCGAAACCTCCGGTAAGCGCAAAGTACATAAGAATACTTGGGAATTTATTGATTGAAAATGGAAAAAACGCCGGAGGAAGAACATCCCGGCCTCCATATACTTTAACACTAAAAGTATTTTTGTCAAGCCTTTTATTGAAATTTTCATAAATAATCGCTGTTATATAGCTGCTTTTTAATTATTTTCGTCCCTTGCCAATTCCCCTATACCGTGCTAAATTTACCAGTGTGCGGTGTAAAAATTGAAAATATCGGAGATAAATTATGAAAATATTGCCCCTGAAAGAAAAAAAATGGAGAAAATACCCCCCGGTTTTACTGTTGATCTGCGCTCTGATTCTGATGTTTTCCTCCGGCTGCGTTACTGCATTTCAGGATGAAAATTATGTCCCGGTACCGCCGGAAGCAAAAAAGGCGGGGATTAAGTTTTCTGAGGGCAAAAGAGAGATCGCCCTTAATGGAAATACAGTGTATTTAAGTTACCCCTGCCGGGACGGTAAAATCCATCGCATCGATCTGCCTTTTCTCAAAAATCCGGAACTGAACGGGGTTTCCCGCCGCCGGGTAAGCCCGGGAAACGGACTTATTTTAATTGATCCGGGTCATGGCGGAAAAGAGAATGGAGCCAGAGGCAGAAATTCATTGGAAAAAGACCTGAATCTTGCCGTGGCATTGGAATTGGCCAGGGCTTTGCGGAAAGAGAAGTATCAAGTCGCCCTCACCCGGGACGGGGATAAAACACTTTCGCTGTCAGAGCGGTCGGCAATGGCGCGGAAAATGAATGCGGCTTTATTTATCAGTTTGCATCATAATGCTTCGGCCAATAGTTCAAGTTCCGGTATTGAAGCCTATTCTGTCACTCCCGCCGGTGCCGGAAGTACCAATTCCCCGGATGAAATTGACTCAAAAACATACCCGGGAAACCGTTTTGATCTGGCGGGGAAGCGGCTGGCTGTGCTTTGCATGCGGGAACTGATTGCCGCCGGTATCGGACCGGACCGCGGTGTCCGTCAGGCCCGTTTTGCGGTATTGAAAAATGCTCCCTGTCCGGCGGTGCTGCTGGAGCTGGGGTTTGTGACTTCTCCGGCTGAAGAAAAACTTCTCGCCGATCCGTCGCGCCGCCGCCGGGTGGTTTCTGCCATAGTAAAGGCAATCAAAAAGTATTAGAACATAATCCGCTTTCAGGGGAAATTTCCCGGGGGATGAACAAAGCGGTGTTCACTGTGATGATGGGCTAATACTGAGAAAACGATACAATTATCTGCCTTGTTTCTGCGGTGTATTTTCTTCTTTCCATTGCTTCAATTGTGAAATTGAAGCAATGTTACCCCGAAAAGGTTTGGAAAAGGATGGGTGCGGGAAGGAAAGAACCTTTCCTTAAAAGGTTTTTCCTTCCCGCAACAACTCTTTTAAAAAAACTATTCCTGGAAAAGTTTTTTTCTGTCTTGCAAGCGAATATTAGATTATGATGCTACAAGTGAGTTTTAGTTGTTTTTGCGGCGTATTTTCTTCTTTCCATTGCTTCAATTGTGAAATTGAAGCAATGTACCCCGAAAAGGTTTGGAAAAGGATGGGCGCGGGAAG
>CASECL010000219.1 GCA_949286445.1 uncultured bacterium
CAACGTAATGGAATATTCATCACTTACCTGCAGGCATGGCCAATAAGCGCGACCGGAGAATGCTCTAAACATTATGCTTATGGGAGCTGCCCCCGCATAGCTATACACGGGGCAATCTCCTGACGCAGCATTTCTCATGCCCTACTGGAATACGGTAAAACATCACTCGGTATTGAGGTGTATTTCCCGGCTTTCAACCCTGCGGTATTCATGCGGTGTCATACCGAAAAGCTGAAAAAAACTCCGCCGGAAATAAGCCGGATCGTTAAATCCGGAGTCGTAAATAATACTCTTTACCGGATCAACGCTTTCACTTAACCGTCTGGCGGCATATTCCAGCCGGGTGCGCTTTATGGCAGAAGTCACACTTTCCCCGTAAAAATTGCGGAATACCCGCCCCAGATGATCGGCATTGCAATTGAGTTTTTCACCCAGCAAGGCGCGGGTCAGCCGTCCGGAGAAACCGGTTTTTATTTCATTCATCGCCGCGGCGGCCAATCCGGGGGCTTCAGCCGGTGGCACGGCGTAACGGCCGCATTCATGAAGAATCAGCCGCAGCAATAAATTTTCCCCGGTTTTATCCTCCGGCATCTCCCTTTGTTCAGCCAGCAGAAGATTGAAATATTCCGCCATGCGCTCAAAACGTACTGCGTGACCGGTTTTTCCCGCCCCGGGCGCGGCATCTGCGTGAAAATGCAGCCAGAAAAATGAAAGATCAGCCGGATATTTCAGCAATCCGCCATGCTGCTTTCCCGGTTCAAGCAGCAGCCAGTCCCCCGGTTCCAGCAGGAAATCAGTTTCTTCCTCGTAAATGGAAAGCCGCCCCCGGTTCACCAGGATTATTTCATAACTGTCAATCTTGCGGCAGGGATGGATGCCGTATCCGCGGGAAATAAAACGCCCGCCATTCAAAAACTCAATTTTCATAAAAAGTCGCTTTTGTCTCTTTTTTCTTATAAAATATCTCCTTGCTTGAAATAATCAAGTTGATTATAGTAAAAAAAGTAAGGAGATTTTCGAAAATGATAAGACTTAAAGATAACTTTTTTGCCCCCCGCCAAAAGACCAACCGGGAAAGCACCATACCAAGTTCACTGCGCCGCTGTGAGGAAACCGGCCGCATTGAAGCACTTAAACTGCAGTGGAAACCAGGAATGGAAAATATGCCCCATGTCTTCTGGGATTCCGACGTAGCTAAAGTAATGGAAGGCATGGCATTGGAGTTACTGCTCAATCCGGATGAGAAACTCCGGGACAGACTGGAAAAAATAATTGATCTATTTGTCGCCATGCAGCAGGATGACGGTTATCTTAACAGTCACTTTATTCAGGTAGAGCCGGAGAACCGCTGGAAAGATACTTTTAATCAGCATGAACTCTATTGTGCCGGACACATTATTGAAGCGGCGGTGGCCCACTTCAAAGCCACCGGCAGCCGGAAATTTCTGGATTGTGCCTGCCGTTACGCAGACCTTATTATCAAAACTTTCGGCAATGGCCCGGGACAGAAAAGGTCGTGCCCGGGACATGAGGAAATTGAACTTGCATTAGTTAAACTTTACCATGCCTCCGGAGAAAAAAAATATCTTGATCTGGCACAATATTTCATTGACACCCGCGGAGTAGAACCCAACTGTTTTCTGGCGGAACACCCCGAAATGGCTGATCCCGATCCGGCAAAAACCTCAGCCCGGCTGGCCAATCATCAGGCACATATTCCGGTAAGGGAACAGGCCGAAGCCGTCGGACATGCCGTCAGGGCCGTTTATCTCTACTGCGGCATGGCAGACGTGGCGGCGGAGACCGGGGACAGAGAACTCCTTGCCGCCTGCGAAAAACTTTTTGATAATATCCGTCAGAAAAAAATGCACATTACCGGAGGAATCGGAGCCACTTCAATCGGCGAAACTTTCTGCGGCGAATATTTTCTGCCCAATGATACCTGTTATGATGAAAGTTGTGCCGCGATCGGTTTTGCCCTGTTCTGCTGGCGCATGCTCAAACTTACCGGCAAAGAAAAATACCGTGAAACCCTGGAACGGCTGGTTTTCAATGCCGCGCTTTCCGGTCTCAGTCTGGATGGAGATAAATTCTTCTATGCCAATCTGCTGGAAGTCACACCGTACACTTTTGAACACGGTTCAACCAGGAGACAACGCCAGAAGTGGTTTGATTGTTCCTGCTGTCCGCCGAACTTCTGCCGCTTTATACCACAGTTGGGGGAAATGTTTTTCCGCTGCGAAGCAGACACCGTTTACCTGGATATTCCTGTGGCGGCGGAAATTGAAAGTGAACAATATCACCTGCAAATTTCAGGCGATTATCCCGCCGGCGGCAGAATAACCGTGAAAGCAGTCCGGGCAGATAATTTAAAAGTTATCTGCCGGGAAAAAGAGTTCTCCATCTCTTCCGGTGAAACCATCTCTTTCGAGATTGAGCTGCCGGTAAAAGTAATTCACGCCAATGCCGCCGTAGCTTCAGATGCCGGCAAAGCCGCAATACAGCGCGGTCCGATCATCTATGCGCTGGAAAGCGTGGATAATAAAGGAGTTGAACTCAGTTCCCTTTTAATTTCATCTGAACCTGATTTCCAGCTGGAAGATATGGAAATTGGCAACATAAAGTTCAAAGCCATTACCGCCTCCGGCTGGGAGGAACAAATCGACAATCCGGATAATCAACTATATTTTGAGGGAGAAAGCCGCCTTGTCCCCCGGCAGCTGAAATTCATACCTTACGCGCTGTGGCAGAACCGGGGCAGAAGTTCAATGACTGTATGGGTGCGGAAAAAATACTGATTTCAAGCTGACAATGCTTGACTGTACGGCAGTATGCGTTTATATTTCAAGTCAGACAACAACCTTAATTTAAGGAGTTAAAGACCATGAACGTACTTTTGATCAACGGCAGTCCGCACCGGAACGGCTGCACCTTTACCGCATTATCCGAAGTCGCCGCCGAACTGGAGAAAAACGGCATTTCGACACATATTTTTCACATCGGAGCAGATGCAATACGACCCTGTATTGCCTGCGGAAAATGTTTTGAGACCAAGCGGTGCATATTCAACGACAAAGTTAACGAAGCTGTCGCCCTGCTGGAAAAAGCAGATGCTCTGGTAGTCGGTTCTCCGGTATTTTATGCCGCTCCCAATGGATCGCTTTGCGCTTTTCTTGACCGGATGTTTTTCGGTAAATCCGCCGCTTATGAATACAAACCTGCCGCGGCGGTAGTCAGTTGCCGCCGGGGCGGAGCCAGTGCGGCCTTTGACCGGCTGAATAAATATTTTACCATTTCCTCCATGCCGGTAGTATCGTCGCAGTATTGGAATTCAGTCCATGGGAATACCCCTGAGGAGGTAAGACAGGATCTGGAGGGAATGCAGACTATGCGGACTCTGGCCCGCAACATGGCCTGGCTTCTCAAGTGCATTGACCATGCAAAATACTCCGTGCCGAAACCGGAAAAGGAGCCCCGGATCACTACCAGTTTCATCCGTTGAACTTTTTTACTCCGGATAGAGCCTTTTTACTGGCTTGAACCAAAACCGGAATATCAGAAAAAATGCCAACTGATATTCCGGTTTTTTCCGCTGATGTATTTTTCCGGCGTCATACATCAATTTTGAGTTCAATCAGCCGTATTTTCATTATCCATCAGCGGCAGATATATTTTGAATACGCTTCCGGCACCGACCTTGCTGTTCACCTCTATATGTCCCTGATGATGGGAAATCGCTCCGTAAGCCATGGATAATCCCATTCCAGTACCCTCCCCTACCGGTTTGGTAGTGAAAAACGGATCAAAAATCCGGTTCTGAGTTTCCCGGCTCATTCCACATCCGGTATCGGCCACGGAAATCACGGCAAAATTATCCTCTTTGCTCAATCCGACAGTCAACAGCTTTTCCCTGCTCTCCCGCATGGCATCGGCGGCATTTATCATTAAATTTATCAACACCTGCTGCAGCTGCACCAGATCCCCGCAGATAAACAATCCCTCATCCCTGATATCCACCTTGACGGTAATATCTTCCGTGGTCTTGGGCTGAAATAACTCCAGCGATTTGCGTATTACCTCTGCCGCATCCAACCGTACCGGATTGTATTTTCCTTTCCGGGCAAAACCGAGAAGCTGTGAGGTCAATTTGCCGGACTGTTCGGCAATACTGATAAGTTTTTCCACCCGTTTCCGGACATTGTCATCTTTCATTGCCGGAGAAAAACTCAGCATGTCCAGATTGCCGAGCATGGCATGAAGATGATTATTGAAATCATGGGCGATACCGCCGGCCAGCTGGCCAAGCGATTCAATCCGCTGAAGATGGATGAGCTGTTCCTGCATGGCGTCCCGCTCGCGTTCCAGTTTTTCCTCTCCGGTTACGTCGTGACCGATAAGCACGGTAAATTCAGTATTATGCAAAAACATTTTTGACACACTGAATTCGCCATGCCTTTCCTCCTTATCGTAACGGCTTAAAGTTTTTATCCGTTCACGGACAGGATGATTTTCCTCCCGGGATCCAGTTTTATTGCCGTCTGTGGTATGCTTATCTTCTTCCGGCTGTTCCCTGGCGGCGAAAAGGGAAAATTTTTTCTCCAGCATATCTTCTGCCGGACGCTGAAAAAATACCGTGCCTGCCCGATTTATTTCGCAGATTTTACCATCCGGATCCAGAAGAATTATAATTTCTCCTGCCTGTTCCACCAGCAAACTGTAACGGTTTTCCCAGTCCCGCAAACTGCGTTCCAGAGAAATTGCTTTGCTGTATCCGCCGATAAAGGAAAACACAATATCCAGTGCCCGGCGGTCTTCTGACTTCATTTCACTTTCCACCCGGTTGAAATACCAGGCTATGCCGCAGCCGATATAGAGTGCAAGCAGCAATCTTACCGAAGCGGTTCCAGTGATAAATCCGGCATCAAACGAGGCAAAATTATACATTATCAGCAGAAATATCACTGTATTGGAAATCGTTGAAATAACCATTGAACACAATACAGAAAAAAATATTCTTCCTCCCAGCCGCCTCATCAGCGAAAACACAATCGGCAGGATAAAAAGATCCAGCAAATGCGCCGAAGCCATGGCAAATAAAAGCCACGTCATTCTTTTAAGCAAAACTTCAAAACCGCCCCCCTCCAGTATCGGTGTCCATCCCACATACTCGGAAAATCCCTGCTGCTTAGTTATTTCCGTGAGATAAAACAGTATGCCGAACAATACAAATTCACCGATTATCAGCCGCTGCGCCGACAAAGTCCCCTCGGTAGCATAGATCAGCAAAATCACTGCCAGACAGGGCATGAAAAGAAAGGTGGTGCCGATCTGGAATTCCACTCCCCACCCCAGTCGGAATCTGGCATCAGCGGCACTGGCCAGCAGCGCAAAGAAAAATACCCCGCCGACTGCCAGATAGAATGGAGCTTTGCCTATCTTGTTACGCTGGCTGTGCAGAATGCCGAATACTACTGTAATGAAGGTGCTCTCCAGTAACAGTATCAGCAGAGAATATATCATCGGCCAGCTCAATTTCAGTTGTCCTTTTCCCGGAGTTTAGCCTTGATCATGGAGGCTCGTTCAATATCCAGCGCGGACACCGGAGTATCCGCCGGAAGCGATTTCCGCAAATGCGCCGGATTAAGCGAGATAAATATATCATTTACCGTATGGGCCGACACGTCTTTAACGTATGAAAAATCCATGCCGAGCCGCAGCATTGAGAGATGATTCAATGCTTCTTCCGCGCTTATTTTGCAGGCATAGCGCAAAATGCCCTCTGCCCGGCCGATAATGTCGAGCAACTTATATCTCTCCGGCCCGGAAAAAAGTTTTTCCCTGGTCTGCTCCTCACTGGCAACAATCTGGCGGATTATGCCGTGGAGTTTTTCCGCAATGGCGATCTCGCTTTCTCCCAATGTACTCTGATTGGAGATCTGAAACAAATTACCCCGGTTGTCGGTGCCTTCACCGTAAATACCACGCACGGCAAAATTCAATTTTCCCATGCTCTGAATCAACTGGCCGATGCCGCCGGAAAGCACCAGACCGGGCAAATGCAGCATTACCGATATTCTCATTCCGGTACCCAGATTGGTGGGACAGCTGGTAAGATATCCCCATTGAGAATCGTAGGCATATTCCAGAAATCCGCTCAATTTATCATCAAAGCGGTCAATAATCTCCCATACTTCCTCAACCTGAAAACCGGAACGCATTACCTGAATACGGAGGTGATCCTCCTCATTTACCATGATGGAACAACCTTCATCTTTCCGGGTATAAAGCGCAGTTCCGCTGTTTCTGGCCAGCAGGTCGCGGCTGACTAAACGGCGTTCAAACAGCACTTCCTGATCCAGTTCGCTCATTTCCGGAGGAAGAAAACAGAGAAAATCTTTGCGCAAAGCGGAACTTTCCTCCAATGCCTGCCCCACTTTCTCGACAATCTCTGCCCTTTCCTGCCCATCCGCAGCGGCGGGGAAACGGTGTCCATGAAGATTTCGAGCCAGCCGCACCCGTGAACTTATCGCCACAGCTCCGCCATTTTTGGCGTCAGACAAAAAGGAGACCGGGGATTTCAAAAGAGTATCAACGTTGCCTTTTTTCATTTTTTCGCCTCCCCGGAACCGGTTTTATGATTTGCCGGCACAAGTTTTTTCAGCAAATCCCGCAGTTCAGCGGCACGTTCGTAGTTTTCTTCCGCCACCGCATTGCTGAGTTCCTCCCGGTAACGGCGGATCTCTTCGGCGTTATCCGGAGGCGGGAGATTGGCCGGATGTTTACCGATGTGGCGTTCTCCGCGCTGAACACTGCGGATTGCGCTTTCAATCAGTTCGCGGAACGTGTGATAACATTCCTCACACCCCAATCTGCCGTCGCGCCGGATTTTTTCATAATTCCAGTGACACACCGGACAGGTCAGAGAAAGTTCCGGATTATCCGGATTTTTTTCCGGTTCGTTATTATGAACATGTTCTCCGGCAGAACCCTTTTCCTGCTCATTTCCACCTGAAGCAAATTTTTCAGCCGCGGCTTTGATGCCATTCTGCAAGTTGTAAAGCAGTTCACCCAGGCCGAGAGAATTAAACGGCGGCAGCTGACCTTTCTGTTTGGCGGCGCACTCTTCGCACATATTTACAGTGCGGGTGCGTTTGCCGTCGCTGATCTCTTTGATATGAATAGTTGCCTCATTTTTTTTACATATATCGCAAAGCATGTCTTCATTCCTCCACTTGAGAGTAATTCATTATTTCCAATGCTTTAAATAATTCTTTTCTGAATTTTCACTTTTCCTGTTATAATCTCCGTCAAACGGCACTTCTGCCGAGCCGCCATCACCGTCAGCATATTATATATCTTTTCTCCGCACTGCCATGCCGGATTTTAATTTTCCCCGATTAACGCGGTGCCTTTCTCTGCTTCCAGGTTAAAACGGGAATATTTCCCATATTCTCAAATTATAATTTTTTACTCATTCATCAGCCGCCGGAATTCGGCATTGTCTCTTTCCAGCTGTTCAAAACTGCCATCCGCACTTATCCTGCCCTTTTCCAGCACAAGCACCCGGGGAAACTTATTCACCAGACTGCGGCGGTGGGATACTGCGATAATTGTCCGGTCCGCCCAGCGGGTGGACAATAGATTTACCAGCATCTGTTCATGCAGCGAATCCAATGTAGCACTGGGTTCATCCAGAATCAATATATCCGGATCCCGCAGCAATTCACGGATTATGCTCAATCTCAACTTTTCCCCGGCCGAAAACATCCGTCCGGACTCGCCCATCGGACGGTCAAGCAGCGCAAGGAATTTTTCCGCGCACCGGTCTCCGCATAAACTCCGGAACATCTCTTCAAGACTGCTGTCCTTTACTCCGGTATTGCCCAGCAGCAGATTGTCCCGTAATGAACCTCCGACAAATTCCGGAGTGGTATCCACATAACCGATACGTTTCCGCAAACTGCGCAAATTATATTTTCCAACCTCCACCCCGTCCAGCTCCACTGTCCCGGACTGTGGCCGGAAAAAACCTACCA
>CASECL010000220.1 GCA_949286445.1 uncultured bacterium
AGAATTGTTTCAACGCCGCCATTGATTTATTACCCTATTCAACCCTATTTATCCCTATTTGCTACTATTTTACCACATATGACCATATTTTGCAAGTTGTTTCCGAAAAAAAATCGGTTTTTTTTTGACATTAACCGGCTTGAAGTATATATTAAGGCGAAACATGTTATTGAATGAAAACAAAACCCAGAGTATCAGCTATGAGTGAAGAAAATAAACTGGACTTTATCCGGGAAATCGTCAGTGATGATTTGAAGTCCGGGAAAATTAAAAAAGTTATTACCCGTTTCCCCCCGGAACCAAATGGATATCTCCATATCGGACACGCCAAAGCTATTTGCATCGACTTTGGCATAGCTGAGGAATTCGGCGGCGAATGCCACCTCAGAATGGATGATACCAATCCAGCCAAGGAGGAAACCGAGTACGCCGAAAACATTATGAACGATGTGAAATGGCTGGGGTTTGATTACGGGGAAAAACTCTTCCATGCCTCAGACTATTTTGATCTTATGTACGAGTGCGCGGTAAAGCTGATCAAAAAAGGCAAGGCCTATGTTTGCGACCTCTCCCAGGAAGAGTGGGAGGAGTGCCGCGGCGATTCCACCCGCCCCGGAAAAAATCCCCCCGGCCGGCTGCGGAGCGTGGAGGAAAACCTCGCGCTGTTTGAACGCATGAAAAACGGAGATTTCGCCGACGGAGAAATGGTGCTCCGGGCCGCGATTGATATGACTTCACCCAATATTCACATGCGTGATCCGGTGCTTTACCGCATCCGGCATGCAGAACACTTCCGCCATGGCAATAAGTGGTGCATCTATCCGATATACGACTTTGCCCATCCGCTGGAAGATGCGGCGGAGGGAGTAACCCACTCCATCTGTACGCTGGAATTTGAAATTCACCGTCCGCTGTATGACTGGGTGCTGGAAAATCTGGATTGGCCGAATCCGCCGCGTCAGTATGAATTTTCCCGGCTCAATCTTTCCTACACGGTAATGAGCAAACGCAAACTGCTCCAGCTGGTAAAGGAACACTACGTTTCCGGCTGGGACGATCCCCGTATGCCCACCTTGTCCGGTATGAGACGGCGCGGCATTCCGGCGGCGGCAATCCGCAATTTCTGCCGCAGCCTCGGAGTGACCAAAGTCAACAGCAATACCGATGTGTCGATATTTGAGGAATTCATCCGGCGGGAACTCAATGCGGTCTGTCCGCGTTTTCTGGCGGTATTGAATCCGCTTAAAGTAACCATTGTCAACTATCCGGAAGATCAAACCGAATTTCTTGACGGAGTGAACAACCCGGAAGATCCCTCTGCCGGAACCCGGAAAATTCCGTTTTCCCGCACCATATATATAGAGAAAACCGACTTTATGGAAAATCCGCCCAAAGGATATTTCCGGCTTTCTCCCGGCAAAGAAGTGCGGCTGCGTTACGCCTATTTCATTACCTGTGTGGAGGTTGTCAAAGACGAATCCGGCGAAGTTGTGGAGCTTAAATGCACCTATGACCCGGCAACCCGCGGCGGAGATTCTCCGGACGGCAGAAAAGTTAAAGGCACCATCCATTATGTGGATGCGGCAACAGCAGTAAAGTTTGAATGCCGTCTCTATGACCGGTTGTTTTCCGTGGAAAATCCCGGCATGAACGATGTGGATTTCCTCACGGAACTGAACCCGGATTCTCTCAAGGTCATTGACGGATACGGTGAAGCAGCTCTGGCTCAGCTGCCGGAACGCACCGCGATACAGTTTGAGCGGACGGGTTACTTTATTTCCGACCCGGACAGCAAGCCAGATAAAATGGTATTCAACCGGATTTGCACGCTGAAAGACTCCTGGAGCAAATTGAATAAAAAGTAATAAAATGATGCGGAGAAAACATGTTTGAAGTGTTTTCTCCGTTTTTTTTGTCTTCCAACTCTGCCGTAATCAATCAAGATCAGTGAAAATAAAAAAGCCGCCGGACTGCAGGGCGTCATTACCGCCGGAGCCGGAGACGGAAGGGAATAAACACTCTATGCGAATTATTTATTTTGACATTGATACTTTGCGTCCGGATCATCTGGGGTGTTACGGATACCGCCGTAACACCTCGCCCAATATTGATGCCATTGCCCGTGAGGGAGTGGTTTTTGAACAGTGTTTCACTCCGGATGCCCCCTGTCTTCCGTCACGTTCATCACTTATGACCGGCACTTTCGGCATACATCACGGAGTCGTTAACCATGGCGGCAGGAATGCCGATTTCCGCCCGGAAGGTCCGGAGCGGGGATTTACCGGCAGACTTTATTCTGACACGCTTCCGGCATTTCTGAAACACGAAGCCGGACTGCATACCGTCTATATCGGCGGTTTCGGTGAACGTCACTCCACCTTTTCCTACTATGCCGGCTTCCGGGAAATATATGACACCGGCAAATGCGGCATGGAATCAGCTGAAGAAGTAACCCCGGCGGTACTGGATTATCTGGAACGCAACGGGAAAAAAGATAATTATTATTTACACATAAACTACTGGGATCCCCATACTCCGTACCGGGCTCCGGAAAGTTTCGGTTCGCCGTTTGCAGACGATCCGCTTCCGGAATGGCTGACTCCGGAAGTGGTGGATTATCAGAAAAAACATACCGTGGGACTGCACGGCATTGGTGAAATAAATATGACCGATGACCGGGAATTGCCGGATTATCCCCGGCAGCCGGGCCGGGTGGACGATATGAAAGATGTCCGCCGTGAAATTGACGGATATGATACCGGGGTGCGTTACGCGGACTTCCATGTGGGAAAAATTGTCTCCAAACTCAAAGAACTCGGAGTTTATGATGATGCGGTTATTATTATCAGCAGCGACCACGGCGAAAATCTGGGCGAACTGGGATTGTGGAGCGAACATGCAACGGCGGATGCGATAACACCGCA
>CASECL010000221.1 GCA_949286445.1 uncultured bacterium
AGTCTGGCGATTGCTTCATCCATGCCGGGCAATTCCGGTGCCAGTGAAATTTTCTTCACCGGGAAAATGGCATCAAGCTCCATGACTTCATCCACATTGACATCCCGGACGTATGCCGGATTCTGAGCTCCCAGCGCGGCAGAATTGAGATATGGTCCCTCCAGATGAATGCCGGGGATTTTTGCCGCATTTTTCCCCCGGTAACTCCGGGCAAAATCACTCACTGCCCGGAAGGTCTTCCGCAAATCCTCCTGCGGCAGCGTCATCGTGGTCGGAAGAACTGTGGTAACGCCCTCTTTGAATTTATATTCCGCCAGGGTTTTTACTGCCTCAACATTGCCGTCAGTCCATTCATAATTTACCGCACCGTGATTATGGGTGTCAATCATGCCGGGAATAAGCAGTTTCCCTTTGCAGTCAATTACCTCTTCACCTCCCTGAGGGGGCAGATCTCCGTGGGAAAGTTTGCTGATCACC
Source organism: uncultured bacterium (assembly GCA_949286445.1). GTDB lineage: Bacteria > Verrucomicrobiota > Lentisphaeria > Victivallales > Victivallaceae > CASECL01. The sequence continues at coordinate 478 of CASECL010000221.1, forward strand.
CCATTCTCAGTTTGCAGCGAACCGCGAAAATCCAGATCCGCGCTGACAATATGGGCGTTGCGGAAAATCATTTTTTCACCTCCGGCAGTGACGCGGCGATAACCGCCTGTCCGTGACGCTTGAATACTTCATCCGGAACGCTGAAAGAGATCGAAAGTTCCGGGAAAAGTTCCGCCAGATATTTTTTTGCCGTTTCAATAATGATTTCGCCGCCTTTCCCTGAACTTACCCGGCCGAGAATAAGCAGGTTTTCAATGTCGTAAAATTCCGAATAATGCGCCAGAGCGTAGGCGAAAAATACCCCGATAGTGCGGTAAATCGCCGCCGCCCGGGGATCATCCTGTTCCATCGCTTTCTGCACCATTTTCAGCTGTTCCGGCAGCGGCATGTCCTTGAAATCAAAACCGGCTCCGGGAGCCAGCCGCCCTACCGCCTGCTGGGAAAAATACATCGCCCCCACTCCCACATCTTTTGACCACTCATCCATGGGGGAATTTTCCTGCCGGTAATCCACCGGGGCAAATGCCAGTTCGTTGAGGTTGTCGGTAAGACTGCCGTTTTTATCCACATATCCCACCGCCTGACTGGTGCCCATGGCGATGCCCAGCAAAGCCTTTTTATTCCAGCTCAAAGCTCCGGCCAGAGCGGTAACTTCGCCGTCATTAAGCACCTGCATGGGAATATCGCCGAATTCTTTGGCCGCTTCGGTAAACAGCGTATGCACATGATATTTGTAGTCTTCTTCACTCAGCCCCCGGAAGAGCGAGGAGTGCCGGGGACAGCTGTCCACAAAAACCCCCGCAGAACTGCCGCCGATGGCGTCAACCCGGGGCAGGTGCGCCGCCGCCAGACGCAGAGAATCCCGGATGCCTTCCAGATGATAATGGTAATCTTTTTCAAAATAAGGAGACCAGGGAACTTCTTCAGAATAAACACATTTCCCATCAATTACCGCCGCGCATTTCCGGTCTGAGCCGCCCAGGTCAAACCCGATCCGGCAGCCTTCCCAATGACCTCCGGTACGGAGACTGCGGACTTTTTCTTCCGGTATTTCATCGTAGGGAAGCGCGCGGATAACAAAATCATGACCGTAATAACGCTGTCCCATCAGACCGTAGTCAAAATCATTGCGTCCGCCGGGACAGTAGAGTTTGTTGAGCTCCGGAATGAGTTCATCCGCCCCGGCAACGGACACTCTCCAGCCGCCTTTGCTCCAGAGCAGAAATTTTATTATTCTTTCCAGATAGTACAAATTGAGTTTGAAGTATTCCGGTTTTGCCGCCAGAATTACGTTTTCAAAGCGGGTAATGGAGTCCTCATTTCTTTCCAGTGAAATCAGCAGTCTCCGGGAGTCTTTTTCCGCCGCCGCTTTGGCCCGGTAGGCCCGGTTCCACAAAACCGCCGGAACAAAATCCGCATCCAGTTCCGGCTTGACCGGAATATCAAATTTAAGCATAGATAACTATCTCCTTTTCTTGAAACAGCAATTATTTACCGGTGAAATTTTTTCCATTTGGGATCATTCTCCCAGAGCATACGGCAGTAATCTTTCATTTCCAGCAGTGAAGCGGCAGCTTCATCAAGAATTACCACTGCGTTCTGATGATATTGCAGCGCGCTGGCGGTAACCATGGCACTTACCGGGCCTTCTATGGCCTTTTTGGCAATTTCCGCTTTTACTTTTCCGGTAATCAGCATAACCGTTCTCCGGGCCGCCATAATTGTCCCCACTCCCATGGTAAAAGCCCGTTTCGGCATGGATGACGGCGGGTTAAAATATACCCCGTTGACCTCCAATGTGTTGGGAGTAAGCACTTTGGCCCCGGTAAGAGAAGTCAACGAACTCAATGGCTCATTAAAGCCGATGTGACCGTCACAGCCGATTCCCAGCAGCTGCAGATCAATCCCTCCGGCGGCGGCGATAGCTTTTTCATAGCGTTCTCCCTCCGCAACTTCATCTTTGGCCATGCCATCCGGCAGATGGGTGTTTTTCATATCAATATTCACACGGCTGAAAAGGTGGTAATTCATGTAGTAACGATAGGAATTTTTATCCTCCGGAGCCAACCCGATGTATTCATCAAGGTTGAATGTGGAAACCCGGGAGAAATCCACTTTGCCGGCTTTATTCAGGTCTGCCAGTTTGGCGTAAACCTGTTCCATTGTTTTCCCGGTGGCCAGTCCGAGGGTGAACTCAGGTTTGGCGTTGATTGCATCAGCAATAATAGCAGCTGTAAGTTCTACCGCTTCGTCCGCGGTACCGCGAATAATGACGTCCATTTTTTCCTCCGTTCTTTATGAAAAAACATATGACCCATTAATATACACCCCGGGAAGGTAAATCAAATGGATTTTTCAGTAAAAACATGGATTTTTCCATCAAATCCCGGTTTCTGCTGTTACCGGAGGCGGGAAAACAGCAGTGCGCTCAAAAGAAAATTTATTCTGACGGGGAAATATTTCCGGTTTCCAGTTTTTTTCATCCGTTTCCGGGGTGCATTATTTTTCTGAACCGGAAAAAATATTTACCGGCTTCGTCGCTCATTCCGCCATGGTATTCCGGATAAATTTCCGGAAACGGATGGCGGGGATTGAAAAATTCCACAATCTGAAAACCCAGGCAGTTGATATAAAAATGGAGGTTCCGTTTTTCAAAATACGGAGTACAGGTCTCCCAGATCGCAGTTGTCGGGTACAGTTTTTCTATTTCGCTCCAGATCGCCCGGCCCAGTCCGCGCCCCTGAAAAGATGTCCGGATGAAGAATAATTCCAGCTGGTTATTCTGATTTTCCGGATCGATTTTTACCACCGCTCCACCCGCCATAACGTTGTCCACCCAAGCTGAATATGCAACTGCTCCATTTTCCGCCAGCGTTTGATCAATGTCTGTTTCCGGCAGCACCGGACCGGGGCAGGGGCCGAATTCACACTCGTAACCGTACTGAAAGGCTTTCTGCATTTCATGTTTGAATTCAGCAAGATCACTTTCTGAAAGCGCGGCAAGTCTGATGGAGTTGATCTTTTTCATAATTGTACTTTTGTCTGGAAAATCTTTATTTTTTTCTTCCGGTGCCGAACCAGAAGTACAGCAGCAGACCCATTAACAGCAGTCTGGAAACCGGCATCGCCAGCCAGACTCCGTTCATGCCGAACCACAGCGGCAAGGTAAATATGCAGAGCGGCAGTGCCAGAAATGAGTCCCCGTAAATCAGCCAGGAGGATTTAATAATGTTTCCGGTGGACTGGTAATAGTATGCCGCCACCCGGATCACCCCCAGAAACAGAAATGCCGGAGCCGAAAGCATAATTCCCTGCATGGCCAGAAGTCTGGCATCTCCCGAAGTCAATCCCATCCAACCGGGAATAATCCGGTGCATGGCAAAGGAAAACAGCATGATAATCACCCCGGTGCCGAAAGCCATTATATAACCGTAATTTCCAAACCGGTTCTGCCTCCGGTATTTCCCTGCGCCGAACATGGAGGCCGACAGCGGCTGAACTCCACCGGCGATGCCGGTCATAAGCATGGAGCCCAGGGCTTCCAGAGCCGATACTACCGTGTAGGCCGCCAGGCCGTCGACTCCGGCATAGCGCAATGACTGCAGATTGTGCATGTAAAGCATGGCAATAATGGAAAGCATATTGCCGAAAATCGGCAGTCCGGTAACCGTAATCGAAATTACCGGTTCAAGCACCGGCCTGAAAATTTTCCCGGAGAACCTCAGCCGGGTCAGCGGAGACAGAAAATAAAACACCCCCAGAACGCAGGCAATTCCCTGGCTTATCACCGTGGCGATCGCCGCCCCCACCGCGCCGAAACCAAGCGGAAAAACAAATACCCAGTCCAGCAATATATTGCAGAGCAGTCCGGTAACCATCAGCATCATGGAAATCAGCGGGTGTCCGTCATTGCGGGTGACTTCCAGACACATGGACATGAAAATCGACAGAAATACCCCTCCGGTAAGCACTTGAGAGTAACGCAGCGATATGGGCATAAGTTCATCGCCCGCCCCCAGCGCGGCAAGCAGAGGCCGGAGAAATGGAAAGGTCGCCCCGGTTAAAAGTATGCTCCACGCCAATACCAGAAATACCGTCTGGGAAAAGAATATTTTTTCTTTTTCATGGTTCTGAGCCCCCCGGCTTTGAGCAACCAGCACTGCGCCGCCGGAGCCCACCAGAAAGCCGAATGCCTGAAGCAGCATTATCAGCGGCCAGGTTACCGCGGTGGCGGCCAGTGCTTTTTTGCCCCCCGCAAGTCCGATAAAAATAGTATCAACAATAACAAAAGATCCGCCGATAACTGCGGCGAATACAGAGGGTGCGACGTATTTCCAGAATAATTTTAAATCATTGCTCATGTTTATTTTCCCCCAGATTAAGGGCGTTATGGAATGCCCGGGCATAAAAGTCAAGGGCTTCAACAAAACGGTCCGAAAATTTTGCCGCAGTTTCCTGCATGGCCTTTTCTTCTGCGGCATGTATGTCCGCAAGCAGCAGATCGGCAAATTTTCTGCCTTTGGGAGTGAACCTCAGGTAACACTCCCGCCGTTTGCCGGGAATCGGCTCCAGCGTAATATATCCGGTATTCCGGCATTCGGTAACGATAGTATTGATGGTGGACAGCGGCAGCAGCCAGTTATTGTGCAGCTGACTCTGGGAAAGGTTTTCGGCATTGGCCAGAGCATACATCAAAATCACAATATTGGGTTTCACCGCCATGAAACGGCCCTTCACCAGATAGGCATGGTCAATTATATTGGTGGCATTCACCAGTTTTTTTATCGCTGAACGCATGATAATTTCCTTTATTAGTACGAATTCGTATTTTAATATATATCCGAATTCGTATTTTTTCAAGCGGTTTTGTTTCGTCATTCAGGAAAATGCGGCTCAGATGCCGGAAGAAGTGAGCAGAGGAAATGCTCGTTTGCGGTTCGCTCCTGCGGTGCAGGGTAATGGGATAATTGTGGAAATCAATATTAAATTTCCCGGCAACAGCACCATAGTATCATGATATTTGGAGGATGAAATCTGATGTTTCCGTCCGCGTTTTCAACAGGGGGAATTACCGGTGGGAAAGTGAGTGGTGAGGGGGATTTTTCTTTTATGATATTTTTTTTGGTATTTTATTTTTAAAGGCTATTGCTTTTGGCGATTTTTCTACTATAATATATGACGGCGGGGGGACTATTGCAGAATATTTTTGGGGAAAATACCGGCAAATATAACGGTTTTTCTCCAGTCTCCCGGCGGTAATTGCAATTCCTGCGGTCACGGTTCAAACCGTTCCGGAGGAAGTGGAGGGGATTGGACGATGGTGGGCACGGCTGGAGAATATTCTTTGCCGGGGAAAAACTGAAGCCGGATCAGAAAGCTGGCGGGTTTTTTTGTTATAAATGATAATTTATTTGATAATTGATTTTGTTGCGGCGGGTAAAATAAGTTTTTTTGCCGCCGGCTGACCCGGGAAAAACATCAATGCGGCAAATAAGTTTTTCAAAAAATTCAGAAAAAACAGCGGCAGTCTGCCGTTTGTGATTTGCCAAAACCGGATCAGCAGATATTTTGCCGGAGAGTTTTAATGGTCAATTCAATACAGGAGAAAATAATGATGAAAAAAATTTTATTGCTGCTGATTTGCTGTTGTCTGCCGGGCATTCTGCCGGCTGGGGATCATCCCGGACTTCTGGTGACCGCAAAGGACCGGAAAACAATGCAGGCAAAAAGTCAGACTGCGCTTTACAAGCCATACGTTGAGAGTTTCATTTTTGACGTGAAAAAACGCAACCGGGTGAATTTGTCAGATATCGGAGTTCTTTACTACCTTACTCAGGACAAAGCTTATGCTGAAGCCGGCAAAAAAGCACTGCTGGAAAGAATGAAATTCAGTCTGGATCGCAATCACAGCCGCGTACCCCAGCATTGTGCTGTAACCTATGATTTCCTCGAACCCTCCGGAGTTTTTACCCCCAGGGAAAAGGAAAAAATCAAAGCAGATTTTTTCAAAATGGCTGACGCTCAGATGAAGCACCCCAAAGAGTACCATAACCGTTACACCGATGCGTACACTACCGTCGGTCTGATCGGATTGCTGTTTTCCGAAGACCCCGCCGCCAAAAAGTATATTGACCATGCCCGCGACGGGCTGGAGTGGCAGCTGGCAAATTCCCGTACTCCCGACGGAGCATGGCCGGAGACCCCCCGTTATGTTCCCGTTGCCATCAGCCGTATGCTGGTGCTCGCAAAGGCATTTGAACTCTATGACGGAAGCAGATATCTGGATGACCCGTTGTTTGCCTCGGTGGCGCAAAGATTTATGGAGATTGCCACACCCAGGGATGTTTTCCACGGATTGCGCGGACTGCCGGGGATCGGCGATGCGTATTGGGAATTCAATGACAAATCAGGCAGTTACTATATTTTCAGCTGGCTGGCCCCGGTGGTGGCAGAGAAAAATCCGGAACTGGCCGCAAATCTGATGTGGATGTGGAAAGAAGCCGGAGCAACCATAACTCCGGATATTTATCCGAATTCCTACGGGATTTTTCATACCGATTTGACGATGAAGAGCAGTAAACCTCTTCTCCGCAACAGCTTCCAGAAGGATATCGGATATCTTGTAATCCGGGAAAATTTTGACACTCCGGAGGAGAATTACTCTATCTGGCATGTGCCGAACCGCAACCTGATTCACCGTATGCCGGATATGGGCAGTTTTTCCATCTACCGCCACAATGTTCCGATTTCGCTGGACTCCGGTGCCGGAACCTACGGGCACGCGGAACATACCGACTGGTTTAAAAAATCAGCCTCGCACAATGTCAGCATGTTTCTGGATAAAAACGGGCGGGAAATGGAACTGCCGCCGAGAATAAGAAGCGTGCAGAATCTCGTTATGAATGATGCTGTAACCAGCGGCAAAATTGATATAAGCAGAGAGTATAGCAGATCTTTTGCCTACTTGAATGAACCGTATGGACTTTACATCTACTTTGATGTCATGGATCACCGGGACAAACTGGATATTGTCACCAATCTTCTGACTTTCACAAAATCTTCCCGGATCGACGGCGGCAGAATTCTGGGGGAATGTTACCGGGATATGGAGCTTGATATTGCCGGACTGCTGCCTGCGGGCGGGCGGTTTGAAAAACTGCCGGATGGAATTATGCAGCGGGTAATCAGCCGCGGTAACAAGGTTGTCCGGGTTGACAAATACCCGCAGAACCATCAGGAACGTTTTCAGATGAAAGGCAAATCGGGCGACCGTTTTCTGGTAATGCTGCTGCCGCGGGACCGGAAACAGCCCGGACTGAAGACAAGGGAATGGATAAATAAAAAAGACCAAAAAGTGAAAATCTTTGAATTTACCATCGGCGATAACGGCGGTTTTGTGATAGTAAATACCGCCTCCGGTGACCGCAAGGCAGAAATAAATTCCGATCAGGTGCTGTATGATCCGGCACAGCGGCTTGAAATTGAGGCAGATAAAAACGCATACCGTTTTACCATAAAAGGCAATGAAATGGCAGTATTGCTGAAAAAGTGACGTGCCGGAATAAATATTTAACTGTTTCTGCACGTTAAACGGATGCACAAAGTAAACTTTGCAGTGGAAATTTGAAATATTACAGTATAAGCATATCAGAAAATTTTACTATAAGGAAAATCTGCCGGTGAAAAAACATATTTTTACAGCCATATCGCTGTTTATGGGAATGAACGTCTTTTCCGCGCCGCTGCCCGAAGGCGGATATTTCTACAATAAAAAGCAGATCGACCGGTTCCGAGAACAGCAGAGTCTGCCTCTGCTGGAGCCGGCTTATCAGAGTTTAAAGAAAAATTTTGACCGGGCGAAGCGGAATTTCTGCCGCAAATTTCCAGCTGCTGCGGAACCGCTGTCCACCGGAGAACTTATCTCCCGTGGTACCGGAATGGTGACTCAGAAGAAGTATGAAAGAGCGGTTATTTTTCTGGTGCCGGATTATCCGGATACCTCCATGCAGCTTCTGCTGGACAATACGCCGGAAAACCGGGAGCTGCTGCGTGAAATGCTGCTTACCGCCATCGGCATCCGGCGCAAATTCAATATGTGGCGTGAATACGGTATTCATGAAGCCGAAAATACGGTACGTTTTCTCAAGGCGTATGATATTGCATTGCAGCTGGGGGCACTGCGTCAGACGGATATTGACGAAATCCGTTCGGAAATGAACCGGATCGCACATAACATGGAGGGGTGGCTCATGGATAATGAATTCAGCAGAATGTATGAAGATTACCGGCTGTACAATTACTGCATTAATTTTCACATCGTTGCCGCGGTGGCACTTAACGCAATCGCAAATATTTTCCCGGAACTGCCGGACGCGCAGGAGTGGAAATATAAAAGCCATGCCGCTTTGCTGGGATACATGATTGACGGCAATACCGAAGACGGGGGTTATGGTGAAGGCTCCATCAATTACTGGTCTGCCAGCGGTCCGGCATTTGAATTTATCCACCTGAATAAAAATATGGGCAACTTTGATTACTCAATGGAACCATTCTGGAGGAAGCGTTTTACCGCCTCTCTGAATTGGCGGGCAAATACAACAAGTCCGGACGGGCTTACCTGGGCGATCGGTGACGGACACCGGACAGCTCAGGATGTGAATTATCTGCTGCTTGGAGGGGAACTTTTCAACGTTCCGGAAATTCTCTGGGTAGCGGATAAAATTATTCAGAATGCGCCGCAGGATGCACTCCGGCCCGGAATACTTTTTCATTATAATGCCGGGGCGGAAAAGAGAAAACCCGGTAACGACTCTAATTTGTTTCTCTATGCCGGCTATGCCATGCTGCGTTCCGGATGGACTCCGGCAGATAATGCACTTTTCTTTAAATACGGTCCGACTTACACCGGACGCCGTCAGGCGGAGCGCAATGCGGTTATTTCCGGACATGCACATCAGGATGCCTTGAGTTTTGAATTGCATCACAAGGGCAGGGTGGTGCTTGCCGATATCGGCACCCGGGGGCGTTATTCAGACTGGTACACCTACGGCGGATTTATGAAGGCCACTGTGGGCCACAGCACCGTCGGGCTGGGAAATATCTGGGGATATGACCGTCTTGACGGGAAATACAGAGAACACCTGAAGAAACATATGGATTTTACCTATGAGCGTCCGCAGCAGAACATCGGAGCGGCGGACACCCGGACCACGGCATTTGCTGATTTGAAAGATATTGCGGTTGCCGCGGCCCGGGTCAATACCTATCCTGAGGTGGTGCATGAACGCGGCATAATCTGGTTTCCCCAGACCTCATTTACTGTTGTTGCGGACCGGATGCAGAGCAGCAGTGAACAGCCTTATGAATGGTATTTCACTCCGGTGGGCAAAGCACTTGACGGAGAAAAACTGATTTTCGGAGATGATACGGCCAAATTACAGATACTTCCGTTGACGGAAAGTGATAAAATTACCGTTATAACCAGAGAGACCGGCAATATTCCGGAATATTATGTTGATCTGGCACCGGAAACCACCCCGGTGCGCCGGAAACCCCAACCCCGCTGGGATGTTTTCTCTCTGGCAATTCTGAGCAAAAAGGCCGCCAATACTGATTTTATCAATGTACTTATGCCGTTTGCGGGAGAGAAAAATGACTGGATATCGGGAAAAGACCGGTACGGTAATAATACTTTTACTCAGAAAAATCAGGAAATTACCGTGGTCAGAAACGGCCTGGCCGGGGCGGTAAGAAAGGTTGACGGCAAAATTACAGATTATGCCGTTCTCGAGGGAACTGAATTGAAGTGCGACAACCGGATTCTGATCTCTTCCCGGCTGGAAAACGAACGCTGGAAAGAGCGTTACAATCCGGCGGTAAACGGGGTGGTGAACCTGACCGGTAAAACAGCCTACTTTGAGTGCAAACGACGCCCGGGAGAAGAACATCTGGAATTTTATCCTCCCCGGCTGGTTGAGGGACAGGAAGCTGAATTGCCGATAAAACTGAAGATATCGTTTTATGTTCCGGAACGTCCGGAGGAGGTTCTCATCGGCTGTTCACTCTACGATGACCTCAAATTTGATGATGAAAGATTTGCCCGGAAAACCGCCATGTGGCCAAAGGATATTCACAGTAACAGGCTGATCCGCGAAAAGGCTGATTTTCAGTATGACGATGAGAACAAAATTCTCACGGTAACAGCAAATCCCATTACCAATAAAATCATCTGGCGGTAGAAGGCGTGTGAAAATCAGTTATGGTATTGAATCTGTGAAAAAACAGATGTGATGCTTCACTCCTTCCGTTTTTAAGAGTGGGAGCACTCCCGGCTGTGCGGCTGATTGGTGTGGTGTCATGTTGGCAGAAACTTTGTATTCCGGAGGGGCGTGTCGTTCTCCGGTCTTTCCGGAAACGGCAATAGGCTGTGCAGCGGTTTTTATCCGGCTTCAAGCGTGACATACGGGAATTTACCCATATATTTTATTTTTCCAGGTTTCAAATTTCCGGAATACGGCGGCGGATTTTCGGGAAAATTTTGTCAGTGGAATTGTTTTTCTGCATGCCGGAGTTATATTATAATGAGTCCGGAGTGAACATAGAAAAGAGTCTTGAACCGGATTGTTTACAGAAGAGGAAAAAATCGGATGTCTCGGACGATACTGCGGTGCTCAGGCTCTTATCCGGTAAAAATATTTGGTATTGTGAATATGAAATCCATTCTTGACCGTTATTTCCGCTATTCATCTTACGGCAGTTCCATAAGGACAGAGACGATTGCCGGACTTTCCACCTTTGCGGCGATGGCATATATTATCTGCATTCAGCCTGCGCTGTTTTCCGGGCAGATGACCGGGACGGAGACCGGAATGCCGTTTGGCGCACTTGTTACGACAACCTGTATAGCTTCTGCTTTCGGATCGATACTGATGGGGATTTTGTCGAATTATCCGATCGGACTGGCTCCGGGAATGGGGACAAATTTCTTTGTGATGTTCAGCGTTATGGGAACTTGCGCTGCGGTTACCGGAAGTAAGATCGGAGACCCGGTGGTATGGCAGACGGCGATGGGTGTTGTTCTGATTTCCGGTATTATTTTTCTGATTATATCATTTACCAGACTTCGCCAGATGATGCTGCGGTCATTGAGTCCGTCGTTAAAAATTGCCATTGTAACGGGGATTGGTCTTTTTATTGCGCTGGTTGGATTGAAAAATGGCGGCATAATTGCGGTGGAAAATAATGTGATGGCGCTGAAGACGGCAGTAACGGATACAGCTTCGCTGGTTTTCTTTGCCGGAGTGATTTCCATTACGGTTATGCGGTATTTCAAAGTCCGCGGCAGTATTTTGCTCGGCATTCTTTTTGCTGCGCTGGTTGCGCTGCTGTGCGGCAAAATTCCGTTCAACGGGATAGTTGGACTTCCGGCAGATCCGATGCCGCTGGTATTCAAAGCGGATGTGGGAATGGTGTTTCGCCACATACTGGAACTTCTGCCGTTGATATTTCTCTGTTTTTTCATGGATATGTTTGATACGATGGGCACGGTGCTCGGTGTGGCGACCAGCGCGAAACTGCTGAACAAGAACAATGAAATTGAACGGATTGAACGTATTTTTGCGGCGGATGCTACTGCGACGGTTGCCGGAGCTCTCTGCGGACAAAGTACCGTTACCTCCTATCTGGAAAGTGCGGCGGGAGCTGAAGCCGGCGGGAAGACGGGGCTTACTGCGATTGTGATCGGGCTATGTTTTCTGCTGGCGATGTTTTTTACTCCGGTTATAACGGCAGTTGCGGGCTATGCGCCGGTTACCTCGGGTGCGCTGGTGGCAGTGGGGGCGATGATGATGCGTTCTATTTCCGAAATAGACTGGGATGATTGCACGGAGGGTATTCCGGCCTTTCTTATTTTTGCGGGGATTCCCTTCAGCAACAGTATTATCGGGGGTATTTCCATCGGGATAATTATTTATCCTTTCCTCAAAGCCTGCTGCGGGAAGATCCGTGAATTGAACTGGTTTACCTGGGTTGCGGCTGTTGTACTGATTTTGTATCTGATTTTGCTGAATGGCAAATGAGTTCCTGAGAGTGGAGTTTTGCAATACTGACAGATTTTGCGTGGCGTGATTGAAACGGGCGATAGCGTGGGAGGCCGCGAGGATTTTTAATTTATTATTGTGGGATTTTAGCCAAGGGGGGATTGTTTTTTATTCTGCTATGGTAACCCAAAATGCCTATTTGATCATAATTTTCCAATATTTATTATGCTATTTTCTGCTGTATGATTTTGACTCGATTTTGTTTTGTCCATTTTTGACGGTGTACGAAATAATTATATGGCTTTTCCCGAGATATACACGGGATTTTTTTCAAGCCGTAGTTTAGCGACGGCTCGTAACTCCGCTTTTCTTTTGCCTACTTAAATTTTACGGCATAAAGGTATTGTGCAACTGCTTGGAGATTGTGGAATGCATACGATCCGGGGCGGAGTTTAACGACGGCTCGTAACTCCGCTTTTCTTTTGCCTACTTAAATTTTACGGCATA
>CASECL010000222.1 GCA_949286445.1 uncultured bacterium
ACCGCCATATCCGGATTCTTCAGTGCGGCAATCCGGCGGACCTGCCCAAATTCACCGGCGATGCAGTGGAAAATTTCCGGACGGTAAAGGTATTGGCGGATGGTTCGCTGGTGCTGGCAGATCCGCTGCTTACCTCACTGCGTTCCACGGCTGATTTGGTCCCGGCTTCGGCCAGCAGCGAAAAATACGGCAACCACACTTCGGAAATTGCCGCGACACCGGAACAGCTGGAAGATCTGCTTTTCGCCTGGTATGTCAACATCAGTGTCCGTTCCAACGGGGTGGTGATTGTCAAAAACGGTCAGACTCTGTCCGTCGGCACCGGTGAACAGGACCGGGTGGGAGCAATTGAACAGGCTGTAGCCAAATTTCATCAAAAGTATTCCGGCAGCGACACTCTGGCCGGAGCGGTAATGGCCAGCGACGGCTTTTTCCCCTTTGCCGACGGTCTGGAAACCGCGGCGGAAGCCGGAGTAAGCGCGGTGATCGCGCCTGCCGGTTCACTGCGCGATGCAGAAGTTATCAAACGGGCTAACGAACTTGGCGTGGCCTTGTATCATGCCCCCGAACGGGTATTTTCACACCATTAATTTTTGGCAATACCCACTGCCGGATAAACAGAAACAACAACAACCTTTCGGAGTATAAATGAATAAACAACAAGTCAGCAAAAAACAACTGGACAGAGCCATTTCACAGGAAGTGGTCAGCGACTTTGAGAAATTTGAGTTTTTCTTCGGCAAATACTGGAGACATATCATTTTAGCCGGAGTGGTGCTGGTGCTGCTGATTTCACTGGTATTCGGGCTTTTCCGTTACCGTCAGTCCAATATCCGCGAAGCCAACGCCCTGTTGAGCGCGGCAAAAACGGAGGCGGAACTGGTGGAAGCATTGAAAAAACACCCGGATGCAGCTGCCGCGGTGTCCGCCAGACTGCGTCTGGCCATCATGTATCTGGCAGACAAAAAATACGTCCAGGCGGAGGAACAATTCAAGGCAGTGGCAGAAAATGAGGATCTTAACAGCTCCATCCGTGAGCGTGCTATGCTCAACCGGGCCTACCTTATGGAACAGTCCGGCCGGGAAAAGGAAGCCGCCGCTGAATTTGAAAACATCGGCAGAAATCCCAAAGCCGCCGCCAACATCCGTGCAGAAGCCAATTACTCTGCCGGGCGTATTTATCTTAAACTCAAGGAATACAGCAAATCCAAAGCCGCTCTCGATCTTGCCGCCGCCGGAGCCGCTTCTGAACAGGATGCGTTCGGCTGGGGCAGAATGGCCGCGATGCTGTCCGGAAATATTCCGGCCGAACCGGCAAAATAAAAACTGTTATGCGGCTTGACCGGGCACAAAAAAACCTGATCTGCTCACTCTTTTCCCGGCACGGCCGGAAAAAGAGTGAGTTCTGTTTGTGTGAAGGATTGCGGGCGGTTACCGAACTGATGGCGGCAGCACCGGACAAAGTTGAATTTCTGGTGTCGTCTTTTCCGCTTCCTTTTGAATGCAGCAGACCTTGTTTTCAAATTCCACTGGAAGAGTACCGGAAACTTTCCGCCACCGTAACCGGTCAGGGAATACTGGCAGTAGTGCGTACTCCGGAGTGGACTGATGAATCAGCCCCCTGTAAAGATGAGTTTATTCTCGCGCTTGACCGGATAAGCGACCCGGGCAATTTCGGAACCATCTGCCGTACTGCAAGAGCGGCGGGGTTGACTGAACTCTGGCTTACCGATGGAACCACAGATCCATTTTCCGATAAAGCGTTGCGAGCTGGAATGTGTTCACAATTTTCCATGAAATTCAGAAAATTCCGCAATCTGGAGTCTATGCGCCTCTGCGGTGCGTCCAAGGGATATGACCGGATGTATCTTTCTGTCGTCTCCGGCGGCGAAAACTGCTTTGCCGTCAAAGACCTGTACAACAAAAGCATTCTGGTGATCGGAAATGAAGCCAATGGTGTTGAATTGATCAGTGAAGGGAAAAGAGTTTCCATTCCCATGCCTGGAAATTTTGAATCTCTCAATGCGGCACAGGCGGCAACTATTCTGATTTTTGAATCAGTACGCAGAAAATTCTCCGCTGAATAATTTCCCGGACTGTTTTTTCTTTAATTTATTTTTCCTCTACAAGATAAAATCCGGCATTGTCTGTGTCCGGATGCGTTTGAAAAAGCGGCTGAAAAATCCCATACCCCGGATAAAAGAATTACCGGTTCATTGAATTTGGGGGGCAACATTAAACTCCGTCTGCCGCCGGAGGAGATATTGCTGATGAGTGAGGCTGCGCTGATGTTCCGGCAGATATAGCAAATTGCTCAGCAAATATCCCTGCATTGCATAACCGCAGTTGGAAAATATCCCCCCGCAGAAAACGTTCCACAAACTACACAGCGGAGGAATTATTTCAGTTTTCCGGCAGTGATTATTTAAAAATATTATTCAACTGCCGGAACATAAAAAAATCCCGCATCTCCATTCACAGGGGAAGCGGGATTTTTTATTGAAAACCGGCCTTTTATTTGGCCATGATCATAATGGCAAATACCAGAGCGAAAATTGCCACGGTTTCAACGATACCCAGAATCATCAGATAGTTGGCAAAACCGCGGTCAGTTTCGGCGAAAGCATCGCAGGCACCGGCGGCAGCCTGTCCCTGATACCAGGCGGAAAAGAGCATGGCAAGACCGCTGAAAACACCTACCGTCAGATAGAGCAGCCAAGCTCCGGGATTGGCGACGGCATTGCTTTTGATAATTGACATAATAATCATGCCGTAAATCGTCTGGGAAAGCGGCGCACCGGCAAAAGCAAGCAGCAGAAACGGTGCCGGTTTATCCTGCACATAGCATTTTTTCCAGGCTCCGATAGCGGCGCATCCTCCGGCACGGGTACCCAACGCTGATCCGACCGCGGCAAGACCGACGGCGATATATCCGCCAGCCAACGAAAGTGTTTGCATAAGTTCATTGGTCATAGTGATCAATCCTTTCTGTCAATGGTTGAAATGTATCACTGGCAATATACACGATTTCCGGCAAAAATCAAGCATTTTATCGTTACTTTTGCTTGTTTTTTGACCGGAAGAGTGTATTTTAAGGCGGTATGAAGTTTTTTTATTTATTTACTGTTTTATTATTTATTTCGGCTTATGAATTATCCGGCCGGGAATTTATTACGGTGGACGAATTAACTCCGGTATTCGCTGCACCGGATGCTTCATCAAAGATGATAGCAGTAGTCCGGCCCGGGGGAAAAGCCGAACTGATTGATACCGTCCCGTCTGTTTCCTGGTCGGCACGTCATCCCCTGGCAAGATACAGCAGCTTTTATCCGGTGAAACTTGACCGGGATGAAATTTTTTATCTTTCTCCGGACATAAAATGTATTCCCAGAAATAACAATCTGCTGCCGCGGCTGGAGAGCAATTTCAAGCCGGGAATTATACGGCAAATTCTGCCCTGGCTTTTTGCCGCTGCACTGGCAGTTATATCAGGAGTAATGTTTTTCAAAAAAATCAAGCCGGAAAGCAGTAAATTCAGTGTTTTACTTGCTTCTGCGGCGGCAATAACCCGCCAGCTGGTGCTTATACTGGTGATCAACCATTTTGGAAATGCGGTTACTTGTGCCGCGGATGAGAACGGATATTTTCAAATTGCCATGGATATATGCCGTGGTAATTTTTCCGGGCCATGGACCTTTACCATCGGGCTTCCGCTTTATTACATACCGTTTATAAAGCTGGCCGGAGCGGAAAATTTTTATGATATAGCTTTGATGCTGGACTATTTTTCCGGCTTTATCGTTGCACCGGTGGCAATCAGGGGTGGATTTTATCTGATGCGGAAATTAAAGATTTCCCCTCTGGCGGCTTTTACTGCCTCCATGATTTGGGCGATATGGCCGTTTGTGTACTACTATGGCGAAGACTGGAATAATCTGGTATTTCAAGCATTTTTCAATCTGCCTGGCGGAGTGAACCGCTGGCGGTATTATTTATCGCTGATATCCAGCGGCTTCAACTCCATGAGCGACACTCCGTCGATGTTGACGGTGATTATTGCCGCGGCGGTAATAGCGGCATCTCCGGCTGAAAAACGTTTTGCCGCCGCAGCCGCTGCAATTTTCGGATTTGCCTGTCTTATCCGGATAAATAATATTTTCTTTGCTCCGGCACTTTGCCTCCTTGCCTACTGGAAATACGCAGATCAATATGAGGGGAAAAAATGTTTTGTTCCCATGTTTTCCGCGGCCGGGGTTGCAGCGGCGGTATTTCTGGCAATATTTTCACTCCAGCTGGCGGTAAATCTTCATCAATTCGGTAATCCATTCACATTCGGCTATGTTCTTCATGCGATAGACTACCCCGGACCGCGACCTTCGGATGGTTTCACCTGAGAAATGTTCACCAGCTGGCGGCATGTGAAACTGCTGGCCGGTGCCAACTTTGCAGTATGGGCAATGGGCTTAACCGGGATTATACTGCTGAAAGACCGCAGATTAAGAAACTTTCTTACCTTGTGGTGCGTCCCGGTAATACTGTTTTTCTACGGATACAGCCATACGTTCTGCGATGCCAGACGGTTTATTATTTCCACTTTACCGCTGATGTTCGCCGGTTTCACCGCGCTTGAGGGATGGCGTGAACTTTCCC
>CASECL010000223.1 GCA_949286445.1 uncultured bacterium
CCTGTCCGACTACCCGCAAATGCAGGTGTTCGGCCAGATGGAGCAGTTTTTCCTTTTCGCCCTGGAGCAGCTTGGAGACCGGAATATGGGTCCAGCGGCTGACAATGGCGGCGATATCTTCATCGTCCACCTCTTCCTTAAGCAGCCGGGAGGATGAATCTGCCTTTATTTTTGCCTCAGCTTCAGCGATCTGACGCTGTATTTTCGGAATTGTGCCATGCCGGAGTTCGGCGGCTTTTTCCAGATTGTATTCCCGTTCGGCTTTCTCCAGCTGGCTCTTGGCCATTTCCAGACTTTGGCGCAGGTCACGCAGAGAAGAAATTGATTTTTTCTCATTTTCGTAACGCGCCCGCAATTCACTGCCGATACTCTTAAGTTCGGCAGCTTCGCTTTCCAGAGCTTCCAGCCGTTTCTTGGACGGAGCGTCATTCTCCTTTTTAAGCATGGCAATTTCAATCTGCAACCGCATGAGTTTACGCTCATTTTCATCCAGTTCCACCGGGGAGCTGTCAATTTCGGTACGCAATACTGCCGCCGCTTCGTCCACCAGGTCGATTGCTTTGTCCGGCAGGAAACGGTCGGAGATGTATTTATCTGACAGCACTGCCGCAGCAACCAGAGCACTGTCTCTCAATTTCACCCCGTGGTGAATTTCGTAACGCTCTTTAAGACCGCGGAGAATGGAAATGGTGTCTTCCACTGAAGGCGGCTCCACCAGAATCGACTGGAAACGGCGTTCCAGCGCGGCATCTTTTTCAATGTATTTGCGGTACTCGTCCAGTGTGGTGGCTCCAATGCAGTGGAGTTCGCCCCGGGCCAGCATGGGTTTAAGCAGGTTTCCGGCATCCATGGATCCCTCGGAAGCTCCGGCACCGACCACAGTATGAAGTTCGTCAATAAAGAGTATTATTTTACCCTCAGAAGCGGTAACTTCCTTAAGCACTGCTTTGAGACGTTCCTCAAATTCGCCGCGATACTTTGCCCCGGCGATCAGAGCCCCCATGTCCAGAGCCATCAGTGAACGGTCTTTCAGGCTTTCAGGAACGTCTCCGCGTACAATACGGCGGGCCAGTCCTTCAACAATAGCTGTTTTACCTACACCGGGTTCACCGATAAGCACCGGGTTGTTTTTGGTCCGGCGGGAAAGAATCTGCATTACCCGGCGGATTTCATCATCCCGGCCGATAACCGGGTCGATTTTATCCTGAGATGCGAGCAAAGTAAGATCCTTGGCATATTTTTTCAATGCTTCAAAGGTCCCCTCCGGGTCGGCACTGGCAACCCGCTGATTTCCTCTTATACCCTGCAAGGCACGCAGAAAAGCCGCCCGGTCAAGGTTGAATCTGCGGAATATTTTAGCGGTATCACCCTTATCCAGCATAGCCAGGAGCAGGTGTTCAACGCTGACATATTCGTCTTTCATTTTGGCGGCTTCCTCGGAAGCGTCATTAAGCATGGAGGAAAACTCGCGGGAGGTGTAAAGTTCCTGCTGATTGCCGCCGCTTACTTTGGGAAGCGTGTCAATTACCGCATCAGTTTCTTCGGAGAAGAGAGCCGGATTTACATTGAGTTTTTCCAGTATGGATGATGCCAGTCCCTGGTTCTGGCGGAGCAGGGCGGCGAGAACGTGTACACTTCTAAGCTCGGTATTGTTGTTTTCCAACGCGATTGAACGGGCATCAAGAAGTGCTTCTTTGGAACGATTGGTGAATTTTTCAATATTCATATTTTACCCCCGTTGTTAAAATCTTCAAATTGTGATATATTATTGTACTATGTTCAATTTCATCATGGCTTTTATCAGTTTTTTCATACTCCGGTCCGGAGTTCATTCCGATCCGGACTCAGCGGAAATGCGCCGCGTCAGCGTGGAACTTGACCGCTGGCACAGCGAACACCGTGATTTAAAATTTCTGATTATTTCAGATCTCCATTTCCGCCGGGAGAATTTTCAGAACGGATCAGCAGAGCGACTGCTTAACCGGATTAATTCTGCCGATGCCGATATTATAATTCTCCTTGGTGACTACATCTACCTGCCGAAACTTGATCCCGGCGGCCGCTGGAGAACCCAGGCCGGGGAAAACACCAGCCTGAAAGAACTGGCTCTTTTTTTCCGCCGGCTGAAAGCCCGCCACGGCGTTTACGCCATTTGCGGCAACCATGAGGAACGCTTCGGGAAAACCATGTTTATTCAGCAGATGGAACGTTCCGGGTTCCCAAAATTCCTTGACGGTAAAATCGTTCCTGTCCAGGTGAACGGGAAAACATTTTACCTTGCCTCACCTGATCCTGAACAATTGAGTTACCGTCAATTGCAGTCTTTTTTAAGGGCAGTTCCCGGAGATGCCCCGGTCATTCTGCTCTGTCATTCTCCGGTGTGGTTCCCGGAAATTCCGGAGCGGGTGGAACTGGCATTGGCCGGACACACCCACTCCGGGCAAATCAATATGCCGTTTTTTCACGGCATATCCGGAGAAAAACCTTATTATCAACTCTACCAGCACGGTCTGTTCCGGCACCGCCGTTCCCGCCTGCTGGTAAGCTCCGGAGCCGGCAACAGCAATGTCAATCTCAGAATTGGAGCCGCTCCGGAACTGTTACTGCTTAACCTGAAAGGTAAAAGCAAAAAATGTGCCAGTACTGAATTTGAGCGTATGTTATATTCAAATTGTGACGAACTGACACAGTTAACCTGTGACATAATGGCACGCAAATGAAGAAAATGCAAATGATTATTGAAAAAATACCGGAATAAAATGCTGGATTTTAAATTACGGAGAAAAAATACTATGGCAGATCCGGTTAAAATTTCTGTGGTTCTGGCGGCATGCGACGGAGAAAAATTCATCCGCCGCCAATTGGAAAGCATACTTGATCAGAACATTGTGCCGGATGAAATTCTGATCGGGGATGATTCGGTTTCCGACGGTACTTTTCTGGCGGTCAAAGATTTGCTGGAGCGTCACCGTTTCATAAAATACTTTCACCATGATCCTCCGCGGGGTGTGGTGGAAAATTTTGAATTCCTGCTGGAGAAAGCGGCGGGAAAATTTATTTTCTTAGCGGATCAGGATGACCGCTGGCGGCGGGATAAAGTAGAAAAAATGGCTGCCTTTCTGGAAAACAATCCGGATTGCGGCGGAGTTTTTTCCAACAGTCTGGCGGTGGACGAAAAGGACAGGAGTCTCGGTTTTTCCCATTGGCAGATGCGGGAATTTTTCCCCGCCGGAGACCGGGTGGACCGGGCGGAATTTTTCCGGCGGGTGGCACTTTCCGCCCATGATACGGCGATCCGGCGTGATGTGCTGCGGGAAATTCTGCCTTTCCCGAAACTTGCCGATGTGCATGACAGCTGGATCGGTCTGGCGGCGGCATTGAAGTCAAACTGGGGATGCATCAATGAAGAATTGACCTTTTACACCATCCATTCCGGCAACCTTTCCCATCCCGGTAAACCGACCTTATTCTGGAAACTTAAGCAGGCTCGCGAATCCATCCGTCAAAACAGTTTTGCCTGGACGGAACAGCTTTTTCTGGCCTTGATTGAACGTTTCGGTTCAACGGCGGATTTGGAAGACCGCCTGAAATACACTTCGGCCAGAAAGAACATGCAGGTAAACTTTTTTGCCCGCCTGCCGCTGATTTTACGGGAACTCTTTTCCGGGCGTTATCACCGGTTCGGGCGGGGGTGGAAAAGTGTTATACAGGATGTCTTTTTCCGGCCTTTTTTCTGAAAAGTGATGATTTTTCAGCAGAATAAACTGTAAATCAACAGCTTGGAATCCGCTCCGCCGCCTGCGGCTATGTGTTCATCAATTCTTTTTTTCAGCTCACTGAGCGGAACGGTCTCCGAAAGCAGCGAACACTCTGATTCTTCCGGTGAACTCTCCGGATTGCAGTTTGCCGGATCATCTTCATCAATCATTGCCAATACCGGAATAATGAATTCCCCGGTCATGCCGGGTGAACTGTAAACCGGAGGCAGAATTTCAAGTTTGCTTATGGTGTATCCGGTTTCCTCTTTCATCTCCCGGATGGCGCAGTCCTCAACGCTTTCTCCCGGGTCAATCAGACCGGCGGGAAACTCCAGCATGACTTTGCCGGCGGGGGGACGGAATTGACTTACCAGCACAATTCTGCCGCTCCGGCTGGTTCTGGCAATAATCATCACCGCTCCCGGAGTGCCGATCCGGGATACCGCCTCCCATTTCCGGGCACGGTTTTTTTCATCAGTAAAACACAATTCATCAAGTTTAAGATATTTTCCCTTGCCGAGGCTGCGGCCGGGGGTTATTTCCGGGCAATTCATAGCATCAACTCCTGTTTTCCGGTAAATATAAGCTGTTTTCCATGTTATTTCAACCGGAAATGCTTGAAAAAATCAACCGGGAGGATTAAATTCCCGGGAGAAGATTAATTACCCGAAATATCAGAATACTGGAGGCAATGTTGATGAGAAAGAGTTTTTGGTCGGCACTGGCAATCTCCGCCGCGGCCGGAGTGGTTAACGGCGGTGGAATTGAGGCGGTGAGGAACATGCCGCTGGAAAATGGTGAAATCGTTTATCTGGAGCGGGAAACTGACCCGGTTCTCAAATACCGGAAAAACCGCCCGCTGAAAAATCTGCCGCCCCGTACCGTGGCCAAAGTAGTTCTTCATCCCGCTCCGGGATCAAACATCAATGTTCAGGTTTACCTGCCGGATCCGGATAAGTGGAACGGGCGTTTCGTCGGCCTGGGCAACGGCGGAGCCGCCGGAAGCATCAATCCCCAGGGCATGGCCCGTCTGGCGGCCCGCGGCTTTGCCGCCGCCAATACCGATATGGGAACCAGTCCGGACGCCTTTTCAGGAGACGGAAATCCGGAGGTATGGAAAGATTTCGGTTTCCGCTCCACCCACCTTATGACGGTAACCGCAAAAAAAATAATCAAAGCCTTCTACGGGCGTGCGCCGGAATACTCCTATTTCAATGGCGGATCCACCGGAGGTCAGCAGGCATTGTCTGAAGTTCAGCGTTATCCGGAAGATTATGACGGCGTAGTTGCCGCGGTTCCGGCGCATTGCCGCACACCGTTGCATGCCTATTTCCTTTGGAATTATCAGATATTGAACCGTACTCCTTTCTCTAAAGAACAGGAAAAAGTTGTTATTGACGCCGCCAATGAGTACATGGCTAAATATGAAACCGGAGATGGCAAAGGCAAGTATATTTCTGATACCCGGCGGGCCACGGCGGAAGATATTAAAAACATTATTGCTCTGGCACGGAAAAAGGATGCCACTTTGACAGACGCACATGCGGAAGCGCTGGATAAACTCTTTTCCGGGCCGGTGCATCCTGAAACCGGGGAACGGATATTCAACGGTATTCCGGTAGGTTCTCCGTTTGATCCGGCGCGGGGCAATCTGTATTTGTTCAACTGGGTATTTGGTAAAGACTGTGATTTGAATAAACTTAATTTCACCTCTGATCTGGATGAATACACCGCCAAGCTCGGGCCTTATCTTAACTCAGAAGATCCGGATTTGCGGCGGTTTGCGGATCGGGGAGGGAAATTACTGATGTTTTCCGGATCAGCCGACTCCTGTGTGCCGTTTCACGCCACGCTGGATTATTATGAAAAAACCGCGGAATTTTTCGGATCACTGGATAAAGTAAAAGAGTTTTTCCTCTTTTACCTGGTTCCCGGCAAAGGCCATGGCAATGAGGGCCCGGGTGTAAATGCCATGCCGGATATGCTTGAAAAAGTCATTCTCTGGCGGGAAAAAGGCGAAAAACCCGGCGAACTGACGGCGAAGCGTTATGAAAAGGGACATTTGGTCTCCACCATTGCCATTCAGCCGTACCCCGGAAATTCGCCCCGCGGCGGAGTCGGACGGGTGGCACCGCGTTATCTGCCGGAGATAAAAGAATAGTATCCGGTCAGACCGGTAAACATTTGCCGCAATCCCCGGAACCGGCTGATTTAATGCCGTCCGGGGATTGTTTTTCTGAGGGAAAATAAATATAAAGTTGCAGGGCAAATTCACAGCCTGGTTTCCTCCGCGCATTCCGGAAAATGAATGCGTTATTCTGCGTTGCGGAACCGGTAAACCGATTGCAGCAGTCCGCAGCATGACATTCCCACCATGACAAAAGTTCCTCCGTAACTGACAAAGGGCAGTGGAAGTCCGGTAATCGGCAGCAGTCCGATATTCATGCCGATATTGACAAAAGCATGGCTGAAAAACAATGCCGCAGTACCGGCGGCCAGATATTTGCCGTATTCGTCCGATGCCACCGCCGCACATCGCAGCATGGAGTAAATCAGCACCATGTAGATAATGATCAGGGTAACAGCTCCGGCAAAACCGGTTTCTTCGGCAATGACTGAAAAAATAAAGTCATTGTTGCTCACCGACTGAGGGAGAAAACCAAGCGAATTCTGTTCTCCTTCGCCGAAGCCTTTGCCGAACAACCCGCCGGAACCGACAGCCAGTTTTGACTGCAGTGCATTGTACCCTTTTCCCAGCGGGTCGGCTTCCGGATTGAGAAAAACGCTGATACGGGCGCGGTGATAACTCCTGAGCAGAGGTCTGCCGTAAAGTTCGTTCAAGGTAAACGCCCCGCAGAAAAGCAGCAATGCCAGCGCGCCAAAGGCAAAATATTTCCAGTTGAGCTTGGATACAAACGCAATCGCTCCGGCAATCGGCAGAAGTATCAGAGCACTGCCTAAATCCGGCTGGGTGACAATCAGCAGAAATGGCAGCACCACCGTGGCCGTGGCAAGAAAAATACATTTAAAAGAATTTATTGAAAACAGCCGGTTGGCAAATAATGCGGATAATGCCATAATCAAAGCCATCTTTGCCACTTCCGACGGCTGCAAACGCATGTAATGCAAATTGAGCCAGCGTTTTGCCCCGTAAACTTCAACTCCTGCCAGCGGGACAGCCAGGAGCAGAATAATCGCTCCTATGTAGGCGGCAAAAGAGAGAATTTCAAATTTACGGTAATCAGAAAAGGCAAAAATCAGATAACAGACTATACCTACTGCGCACCATTGCAATTGTTTGACATAAAATCCGAGAGCCAGAGGGGTACCGACCTGACGCCCGATAGACCAGATAAAGAGTTCACCGATGGAGAGCAAAGCCAGAATTGAGATGATCTGAACCCAGTCCAGATTTCCCAGTACCGACATCAGGCGGCCGGAAAAAAATCCTTCACTTCGGTGAATTTTGCCGATAACTCTCATGCTGTCAACAACTGTATATTGCCTGTTTCACCGTTTCCACAGAGATTGATAATGCGGTAAAACAGAAGTGATGAATTATGGTTTTCTGTCAAAAAATTATCTGAAAAAATCCCGGCATTGACCGGGAATATTTTTAATTCAGTTATTCTGAAAAACTGCCGGATATGACACCACACTTCATTTCCGGTAATTTCTCAGCGTATTCACTGAGCCGGAGCGGCAGCCTTCAGCCGTACAGCTGAGCGGATATAGCCCCCGGGTAGTGCTCTATCGATAACCTGTCAGGCTGAAATTTTCAGCGGGAAGAGCAGGGGGAACAGTAAATCTCCCCCTGCATCGTCACTCCTGATATCGCATTACCAATGGAACTTGGCTCTTAAGTGAAATCCATCTGCTTCACCGATCGATCTCTCCCTTTGCACGCACCCGGGCTGAACTCCACCCCCTTTGATGACTCCGCCCCCTTTGCTCGCCCCCCTCCGAACTGCGCACCCGGGGAGGAAATCAGTTCATGGCCACAACAAAGGTTTGATCACGGCGGGGGCCGACTGACACAATACCGATTTTGGAATCAACCAGTTCAGCAATACGATTAAGATATTTCCGGGCGTTGGCCGGAAGTTCATCGAAACTGCGTGCCTCCGCAGTGGAACACATCCAGCCGTCCATCCATTCATATACCGGCTTGAGGGATTTGAAATCGTCAATGTCAGCGGGGAATTGATCCGTCCGTTTGCCATTGATTTCATACGCCACACAAATGCCGATTTTTTCCATATCATCCATGACGTCAAGTTTGGTGACCGCCATTAAATTTACACCATTGAGCATGCAGCTGTAATGGGTGGCTACCGCATCAAACCAGCCGCAGCGTCTCGGTCTGCCGGTGGTGGCTCCGAATTCATGACCATTCTGACGGAGTTTTTCGCCGTCTGCATCAAAAAGTTCCGTGGGGAACGGTCCTTCGCCAACCCGGGTGGTATAGGCTTTTACCACGCCCCAGACATTGCGGACATGTCCGGGCGCAATTCCGGCCCCGGTGCAGGCTCCGCCGGACACCGTGCTGCTGCTGGTTACATAGGGATAAGTACCGTGATCAATATCAAGCAGCAACCCCTGCGCACCCTCGCAGAGCACATTTTTACCCGCTTTTACCGCGGCATTGATAGAATACA
>CASECL010000224.1 GCA_949286445.1 uncultured bacterium
CTTGATCACATCCAGATTGTGTTCAATTACCAATACGGTATTTCCCATATCCCGCAATTTGAACAGCAACTTCATCAGCTGGTCAACATCCGCCAGATGCAGTCCGGTCGTAGGTTCATCCAGAATATACAGTGTATGCCCCCGCGGCACCCGGGACAACTCTGCCGCCAGCTTGACCCGCTGGGCTTCACCGCCGGAAAGCGTAGTGGCTGGCTGTCCCAATTTGATATATCCCAGCCCGACACTCTGCAGGGTGCCGAGTTTCCGCTTCAAAGCCGGTACGCGCTCAAAGAATTCAACCCCTTCATCCACCGTCATATCCAATACTTCGGCGATGTTTTTCTTTTTATAGGTGACCGACAAAGTATCCGCGTTAAATCTTTTTCCGCCGCATTCGGAACACTCCACATAAACATCGGACAGAAACTGCATCTCAATTTTTTTTATTCCGTCGCCGCGGCAACTCTCGCAGCGGCCGCCTTTGACATTGAAACTGAAACGCCCTGGTTTATAACCGCGCATTCTGCTTTCCGGCAATTCAGAAAACAGTTTACGCACCAGATTAAATCCGTCAATGTAGGTAATCGGATTGGATCTCGGAGTACGCCCGATCGGGCTCTGATCAATAACGATTGCCTTATCTATGTTTTCCAGGCCATCAATTCCGGAACATTCACCGGGAGGGGCATCTTTGATTTTAAATGCGGCATTAAGTGAGCGTACCAATATCTCATTTACCAGCGAACTTTTTCCCGATCCGGAAACTCCGGTTACACAGCAAAACGTTCCCAATGGGATATTTACATCAATATTTTTCAAGTTGTTATGACGGGCTTTTTTGATTTTCAAATATTTCCCGTTGCCTTTTTTCCGCTCTGAAGGCACTTCTATCTTCCGGTCGCCGCGCAGAAAAGCGGCAGTAAGTGAATCCGGAAATCTCTTCAATTCTTCCGGAGTGCCGAATCCGACAATCTCCCCTCCCCGCGATCCGGCTCCCGGGCCTAAGTCAAAAATATAATCAGCCCTCTTTATCGTATCCAGATCGTGTTCAACAACAATAACCGTATTTCCGGCATCACGGAGTTTACACAGAGTATCCAGCAACTTATCATTATCCCGCTGATGCAGACCGATACTGGGTTCATCCAATATGTAGAGTACTCCGACCAGTCCGCTTCCCAGCTGGGTGGCCAGCCGGATCCGCTGCGCTTCGCCGCCGGAAAGAGTATGACTTACCCGGTCAAGCGACAAATATCCCAGCCCGACGTCTTCCAGAAATGAAAGCCGGTTTTTTATCTCCTTGATTACTTCTCCGCCGATCTTTGTCCCCTCCTCATCCAGTTTCAATTCCCGGATGAATTTCAACGCGGCTGAAACGCTCATGGCGTTAAACTCAGCAATGGATTTACCTCCCACGGTAACTGCCAGACTCACCGGATTCAAACGCGCGCCATGACATTCCGGGCACACTTTCTCCATCTGCAATTCACGCAACCGGTCTCTGACCTGCTCAAATTCCGTTTCCTCCACCCGGCGTTCCAAGTTGGCAAGAACTCCTTCAAACGGCTTGCTCCATATATATTTATGGCCGTGCATGCGGTATTCAAACGTGATATTTTCATTGCCGCTGCCGTAAAGTATAATGTGCTGAAACTTTTCCGGCAAATCCTGAAAAGGAGTGGTAAGCAACTCCGGATAATTGTAAAATTCCGCCAGTTTCCGTAACATCAGATTATAATACATAATCAGATGTCTTGCTCCTTTGCGCCAGGCAGGTATGGCTCCTTTTTTAATCGAAAGCGTCCGATCCGGGATTACCAGATCCGGATTCATCAGCTGTATCACACCAAGTCCGTTGCATTTTCTGCAGGCACCGTAAGGAGCATTAAAAGAAAAATTTCGCGGCAGGAGCTTTCCGTAACTTTCATGGCAGTAAAGGCAGGCCAGATTTTCACTGTGCCGCTCTTCATTGTAGTTACCCTGGCCGTCATCTATCAGAACGGTAATATTCCCCTCCCCCATGCGAAGTGCCGTCTCCACCGAATCCACCAGCCGGGTTTCAGCACAGCGGCCGGACACCAGACGGTCAATAACTACATCAATATCATGCCGTAACGTCTTGGCTAACGGTTTCATATCACCGTCAAGCTCGCGCAGTTCGCCATCAATCCGCACCCGGACAAACCCGTCCCGGGCGATTTTATCCAGGACTTCACGGTGTTCACCTTTTCTTCCGGTAATTACCGGAGCAAGAATAATGAACTTCCGACCCTCCGGAATTTTCATCAGATTTTCAGCAATGGCCCGGGCGGACTGACTTTTCAATTCCCGTCCGCACCTGGGACAATGAGGAGTTCCGACATGGGCGTAAAGCAAACGCAGATAGTCATAAATTTCGGTTACTGTAGCCACGGTGGAACGGGGCGAACTTCCTGCTGATCGCTGTTCTATGGCAATAGCCGGAGAAAGTCCTTCAATATGTTCAACTTTCGGTTTCTGCAGCCGGTCGAGAAACTGTCTGGCGTAAGCCGACAAACTCTCCACATAACGCCTCTGACCTTCGGCATAAAGCGTATCAAAAGCCAACGAACTTTTCCCTGAACCGGATAATCCGGTCACCACCACCAGCTTATCCCGGGGGATAGAGACATCAATGTGTTTAAGATTGTGTTCCTCCGCCCCGCGGATATTAATGAAATTCATGATTTCAACAACACCATGCCCTCAGTAAATCGCTATTCGTTCCTTGATGTAGAAACGCTTGGTGGCAGAGTCATATCCGAACACCACGACTTCCTTAACTTCGCCCAGTATCCGGTCAGCATAGATCCATTCTGAACCGCTCTGCGCCACATCAAACTTACCAAGTTCAGCATTGATAGCAACTTCAGTACCATTGGAAGCTTTGAGCGTCAGCGGTATCTGATCTCCATTGTTCGCTCCGCCAACGTCCTGTATAGCCTGAGTAACCACCATAATACGGTACTCATCAGGAATGGAACCGACTTTAAGCAGATTTACCGTTTTCCCCGGCAATTCACCCATTGCCGCCTTGTTATTAATCCGGTCTTCACCCAATGCGCCCCAGGCGTTATAAAATCCCTTTTCAGATTCTTTGTTGAACAATATCTGGGAACGGCTGCGGTAATTCTTCAAAATTCCGCCGGCTGAACCGCTTTCCTCCCCTCCTACGCGGGCTTCGCCGTTAACCATCTCATCATTATTCAAGTTCTCGGCTATTGTCTTGGCTATATCCACGCCCAGCTCAGTACCGCCCTTGCCAATATCATTCAAAACAACACTGGAGGAAGAATAATCATTGCGCAACGGCAGATATTCTGTCAGCAGACGATACGCCACCTGCCCGGATGAGTTGTCATCATTATCATCAAAGAGAGTAATATCAAATTTACCCGGAGAACTGGTTTTGTCCGTCATCTTTATCTGATCGAGTATCGCACCATCGCCGCCCTCGTAACTGGTACCATTTTCACTGTCAATATTTACAGTGACCAAATCCTTGGGAGAAAAGACTACGGTGCTTACCACACCGGAACTGGAAAGCCCGGCTGCATTACTGATATTTATAGTCTCCCACTTTGCTCCACGGTGGATAAAACCAAGTTCAGCCGGAGACATCATACCACTGTTGGAAATATCATTTCCTTCACTGTCTTTACCCTGTCCGGCACGGATGTACGCAGTGGAAAGGTGTGAACTCTCTGTCCAGCCGGGATGTTCCACGGTTTCCTTATCTTTATCCAGACTTTCAGCTGCCTTGAGCGGATTCCGATCATCTATTGCCTTGCTCCGGTCCAAATCAAGCTCAAAAGCATTGGCATTTTCATCCAGCAGAGGATCAACCATAGTTCCTCCGGTGGGCTTCAGCAATGAAAGCCGCTTGAAGTCTTCTTCAAATGTTTCTTTCGTCCCCTCGGCAAATTCCGGATCAGACCAGTCATCTTTATTCAGATTCTGCCTCGGATCGGCACAATACAAGTTACCGAAGAGAAAATACGCATCGCGCCAGTCAGCATTGTCACTGCCATTGTTGTTATAGATTTCATGATCTTTGCTTGAGGTATGCTCAATACCATCCGGCAGTTTGGCAAAATCAACATTTCTGCCGTCATAAGTAAGCATAGCCGATTCAATATTTACCGGTATAGTGCAGCTCTGAACAATAATTTCCAAAGACTTTACACTTTTCAGATTTCCGCCGCTGGGCATATCACCATTGATGGCTTCTATTACTCCATTGTTCCAGTCATAGTCAAATTCTCCTTTCCAGTCATCCGGAGAGAAAATGGTGGTATTATACCCCGAATGCCACCGTGTTTCAGACTCATCGACCTCTATATCAACATTGGCTGAGAACGATTTAACCAGATTCAATCCGTCAAATAATTTATCGACATTACGGCTTACTGTAATCATTCCACCCTCGGAGTCAGCTATTTCATACTCATAGCCTATTTTGAAAAGAACTTTATTCAGAGTAACTGAAAACGCCGTATTGTCTTTGAATTTCAGTTTTATTTTAGTTTCCTTATCCGGATTTCTCTCGTAAATTGATACTATATTTGCTATCCATCCGGCCTGGAAAGATATCTTGGGATTGCTGGTGCGGATTGAGTCCGGTCCGCTCAAATTTTCTACGATAAATTTTCCGGCAAACGCCAAACTGTCCAGATAGGGAGTCTTCTTGTTTCCGGTATAAGACGGAGCTGTCGTCTCCCAGCTGGTGGGTGCTACATCGCTGGTAACCTCCTGATCTGAAGTCTTGTTGTAATCAAGCAGGTTGGCCGCTATCTGTCTTCTCCGGGTGGCTATATCCGCAAAGGTCGCTTTGTCATTGCTGATAAGTTTGATAAAAGGAAGTGCTTTCCCGGTATCTGCGGTAACCTGGGTGTTCTCTCCAGTTTCAGAATCTGCTCCGTAGTATGCTACACTGCTGCCAAGAAGATCATCCACCGAGAGAGAATTCCAATCAGTACGGGTCAGATTGAAGCGATGATAATATTCTTCATTTTTTGCCAGTTTATCCGGGTCTTCGCTGACACGGTACGCCTCCGGAGAATCTGAAGTTTTCAAAATCAGATACTTTCTCAACGTCTTGATATTTCCAGCGTTATAAGCATTGCCGCTGGCATCGGTCATCGCCTTGTAATTATCCCACTTCAAGTCTGAAGAAGTAAGAATTTTCGGAAAATTTATGCCGATAAGATCTGTTTCCCCTATCTGTCGGGTCACCATTTCACTTGCATTTGCGCCCACTCTGCCATTGGGGGCACCATCACTGAGATAGCAATTATCAATATCAAACCGCGGTGAAGTCAATGCAGACGCAAAAGCATAACGTCCGACAATTCTCCTGGGATCATCAGTATCCCCCTGGGTGCCGGAGTACAAATAGATCCAGCAGGGACGGTTTTCATTGCGGTAGTTTGCTATAAAATCCACATCCGAGTTTTCACTGCTTCCTGAGGCGAAAAGTTCATCTATGCGATCTCTGTCTTTATCTGAGTTTAATTTGCTGTTGAAACTGCTCCACTCCAAAATATCTGTATTGGGTGAAGCAGCCTTTATCTCATCTTGATAAACAGAAAACAGTTTCAAACTCGCTTCTATCCGGTTTCTCGCTGTTTTAGCCAGTGCATTGGTTTGAGAAATACTGGCATTATTATCCGCCACCCGGCGATTGATCAGCGAGTTGGTCATAAAGCCAATCGCAACTATCAGCAGCAGTGCCAATACTCCAAGAGCAAAAAGCAACGCCACTCCACGTTCTTTTCTGTTTATAGACATTTTTTTCATTTCTTATACTCCAGGTAAACCGTCCGGGAAAATTTTTTGGAATTTTTTGCCAACCGCTGTTCCTTGGTCTCTCCGGAGGCCAGCGGTCCACCATAAAGCTTGTCACTCGCCCAGTCCTTACTCCCGAGATTAGGGTTTCTATCCCGGCAGAAGTTATAGGCATTGCGCTCCATGACCGTTATCTCCAATGTCACCATATCCGGCATCTTGTCACCGTAAGACCACTTCTCCCAGCTGTCGGAATCCTGATTGTAACGCTGGGGAATTACTCTGAAGCCAATCACCCGGGGAATTATTTCCTGCGTTTCACCGCTGGAAGTAATGTTGCTGAAAACGGTGGACGCATCCCTCAGATCAACTACATTGCTCCATGCCGCCCCGGAGGCATCCCCCAGGGAAGATATTCTTAATGTATCAGAGGCTGGATCGCGCCAGATAGCAGTATAGTACAACGAAGATACCGACCCCTTCTGTAACTTGTGCCCATCTTCAGTAGTGGCAAGCAGAATAGCAGGCTTGTCTCCCTCTATCGTATTCACCGGGAAATATCCTTGACTTGCATCTTCATCATCCCCCTGATACAGCGCGGCAGAATTTTCCACCAGACGGCAGACGAAATCCATTGCCGCCCGTCCGTCACTGTATGTGGCAGTACGGTTCTCCGACGCACGCCACAAAGCCTGAGCCCCGGAAAACACCCGCATAACCATCACCATAATCAGGGAAAATATCCCCATGGCAACAATCAATTCTATCAAAGTAAACGCATATTTTCTGCTCTTCATCTCCATATTCTCCTCACAAAGGTGAAATCGGGTTGAAAAGATCCAGCCGGTAAAGCCTGGTCTTGCGCGCTGAATAAGGTTTAGCTGCCGGATAGCTTACTTCAACCATGAGCGAGGCCATGAATTTTTCCAGAGTATCCCGCTGAGTATCATTATTCAACTCCTGACCGGCAATAACAAAATCACTTATTTCCGGTCTCCATACCTGAATTATTGCACCGTCAACAAAATCATCCTCCGTGTCTCCCGTAGTTACCAGAAAAACCATTTTATTGCCGTCATTATTTTTATTGCGATAGACATTGGATATGCCAATTCTCGTCCAGTCTCCGAAATCTCCGGTGCTGTCTCCTGACGGAGGGGTAAAATTACCGATCGCCAATGCTGCATTATTCGTATTTTTCTCCTTTGGAATATTGCGCAGCAATCCACTGGTGGCCGAACTCCAGTCCGGCTCTTCTTCTGCATAGATCTGAGCCTGCAGATTATTGAGGAATGTTTCCGCTACATTGGCCACTTCATTGTCACCGATTGACTCATTGGCGGTATTCATCGCAATCGGAAACATCCCGATCACACTGGCCAGCCCCACCGCGATAACGCCGATGGCCAACGCTATTTCAATCAAGTTAAAATAATTTCTCCGGCTCTTGTTTCTCATAAGTAGTCAACGCTCCCGGTGAATTGGTTCAAATAAAGCAATACATAGTTGGACGGGCTGCCGTTGGAATTTACCGTCTTGTAAACAAAGGCATCCTGACCGCCCTTCTTTATCGGCTGTCCCTCGGTAACCGCCATGGTAAGATTAATTGCCGCACCGCCATATGGATTGAAAATTATTGCGGTAGGACAATTCAGACCGCTTATCCTGCTCCCGTCTGACTTGGTGATGTAAAAATTGGTCACATTATTCAAGTGAGTCGGATAATTTGATGAATTGAGAGCTTCTCCGGATTTGGGGATATTGTTAAGGTAAGTGTAGTTCAGCAATTTAATGTCATTATCTGCAGGCTTGGTATTGTTCCAATATGCCAGGACGGTTCCTGAAGGCAACTGCTGCCACGAACTGCCGGGCACCCATCCCTGAAAGGCACCGTTCTTATCCACATAGGCCATGCGGTATCCGCCAAAGAAACTGCTTTCAATACTTGATCTGGCATCACTGCTCCAGGTTGACCCCACATTTACAGGGAAAATCAGTGCCACATATTTTCTTGAACTTACCGCCTCCACCCTGGCCTGCTCACAAGCAAGCTTAAGCTGAGACGCCGCCTGATTGACCTTGCTGCCCATCATCATCTTTTCAAAAGACGGGATTGCCAGCGTGGCCAATACACCGGCTACAAGAATAACCGTAAGAAGCTCAACCAAACTGAAATGTTTTCTCTTTAAAACCATACTCACCCAAGTCCATACTTCGTTTGTTAAACCTTGGCATCACTTATCTTAACAGCAGATAACATCTTTATCCACCGAAACACCCTCTCCTAAGCAACCACAACATTCTTTCATAATCTAACCGCGTTAATTGATATTTCAAGGCACAGACAATGTTTTTTTTACTTTTTTTCATTTTACCGCAACCTGGTTGCTGGAAAAATTGCAATCTCCAAATATTCAAAATATACCTCGAAAATAATAATCTTGTTTGAACAGCAGTCTTATTTCACTCCTTAATACAGCATATTTTCAAAAAAAAACTTTATTTTTTCAAAAAACCACTTGTTTTTTTTAAAATTATTATTATATTATAGGAGTGTGAGGGAACTGACAGTTTTGGTTCCTGTGATCACGGTTTCCGCGACCGTTCTGCAACTTGGTCATCCCCCCTCCCAATGGATCAAGTTGCGGGCGGTCGCCTTTTTCTTGCATTTCTACAGGATATTGATACTGTTTTTCGCTACAATCTGTCCGATTTTACAGAGTTTCAATTATTGAACACAATGTTCAATTCAGACAATTATAGTCATATTACAGACATAGTGTTTCTGCACGCAGTCATTTTGTACAATCAGGCTATACTTCAACTGTATCAAACAGCAAAAAATCACTTACTTATTCTCATAACGTGAAATCATCCTGAACTTTCAAACAAGTCCACAGAGAATAAAAACCGAAAATATGCTATGGATAATAAAATTGTTTGCAAAACAATAAAATTATCCATGTGTATTATGATATTTTGTATCTTTAGCAATATTTATCTCCTCGGAAACACACCAGAGTAATACGGCAGGTAATCTAAGCATCTAAAAATTGAACCAGCAATTTATATCTGATTTTTATTTCCAGTACACTTTTTTTGCAAGTCTTATTGAACAATAAAAAAAACTCTGTTCAAAAACATCGAACAGAGTTTTTTCCTTCAAAGATAACAAGTTGGCAGTAATCAGCACATATTACGCCACGCTGAACGCAATTTTTTCACCTGTTCCGCCACATCCGGCGCTTGAGTCACCTCGGTGACCATGGCAATCCGGCAGGCTCCGGCATTAAGCAGAGAAGCAATGTGACCCGCCTTTATGCCGCCCATTACGGTAAAAGGTTTGGTTAATTCCGGAACAATTCTTTTTAATTCGTCCAGACCGACCGGAGGATATCCTACCTCCTTGGTTCTGGTTTCAAAAACCGGTCCCACATTAAGGTAATCACATTCACTTCCGAGCGCATCCAGTGCCTCGGTCATATTATGTGTTGATACGCCGAAAATCAGTTCCGGAGCAATTTTCCTTGCCGCATTCACCGGCAAATCCTCCATCCCGAGATGCACCCCGTCTGCCCCCGCAGCCAAAGCCACGTCAACATGATCATCAATCATCAGAAGCATATCGTATGCGTCAGCTATTTTCCGGCATTCAAGAGCCAGACGGTAAAGTTCACCCTTTCCAGCATGCTTTTCCCGGAGCTGCACAATGCGGGCACCACCCTCGGCGCAGGCACGAAATACCTCCGGCACCGGACGACCGAGAGTAAACTCTGAACTGATTACCGGATAAAGGTCTATCTTCTTAAAAGCCTCAATCCGTTCTTCACGGTTCTTCATAAATTATTTTTCCCGGTGATCAAAAACCCGTTTTGCTTTGCCTTCGCTCCGGGTTATGGCCCCCGGTGCTACGAGTTTCAGCAACACCCGCAAGCCGATAGTGCTCTCTATGGCGTGGGAAAGCTGTTTCTGCAGATTTTCCACCGCGCGCACCTGGTCGGAAAACAGATTTTCACTGATTTCAACATCAACCTCGATGTTGTCCATTCCCCGCTCCCGGTAAAGCACGATCTGATAATGCGGCAGCGTTCCGTCAACCGACAACAGAGCCGCTTCAATCTGGGACGGGAACACATTGACACCGCGGATAATGAACATATCATCGCTCCGGGTCGATATCCGGGCGATACGGCGTATTGAACGACCGCAGGCACAGGGCTCGGTGATAATTCTGGTTATATCACGGGTCCGGTAACGGATCATCGGCATTGCCTTTTTGGTCAAAGTAGTTATTACCAGCTCTCCGGTTTCTCCGTCCGGCAGCACTTTGCCGGTATCAGGATCAATAATTTCCGGATAGAAGTGGTCTTCAAAAATGTGCAGTCCGTCATGTTCACTGCACTCAATCGCCACACCGGGACCGATAATTTCAGACAAACCGTAAATATCATAGGCTTTGATACCGGCATTCTGCTCAATTCTGGCCCGCATCTCCTGCGTCCACGGTTCAGCTCCGAAGACACCTACCCGAATAGGCAGTTCCCGCAAATCGATTCCCACCGACTGACCGTATTCGGTGATGTGGTTGAAGTAACTCGGAGTACAGCAAATTGCGGTAGTTCCGAAATCTTTCATCAGCATAACCTGACGCTGAGTATTGCCGCCGCCGCTGGGGATAACCGTAGCTCCCAGAGCCTCGACTCCGTAGTGTGCCCCCAGACCGCCGGTGAAAAGACCGTAACCGAACGCCACCTGAATTATATCATTGCGGGTAAGTCCGCAGCTGGCAAACGCCCGTCTCATGACTTCCTGCCAGGTGACCAGATCTTCTGCCGTGTAAGCCACCACAATCGGTTTTCCCGTTGTTCCGCTGGAGGCATGCACCCTCACCACCTCACTCATCGGGACGGCAAAAAGTCCGAAAGGATAATTGTCACGCAAATCTGTTTTCTGGGAAAAGGGCAGTTTATGCAAGTCGCTGATGTCATGGATATCTTCCACCCGGACACCATTTTCATCCATCCGGCTTCTAAAGTACCCTACCCGGTCGTAAGTGTATTTGACGATAGACCGCAGTCTGGCGGACTGCAGTTCACGGAGATAATCCAGGCTTACATAATCGCCGGCACTGAGATTATCGTTGATCTGCAAGGTACCCGTTTTCATTGTTTTACTTCCTGTTTTGTGTTAAAAGTCAGGTAATATACATCCGGAATGTAATTTTTTCAAATCCCCGGTTTGTTTTTTCCTGTTACGTGGTGTATATTAATGCAGGTTCAACCTCAAAAAAACTGGAGCAAAATGAATTTTATCCGACTTGGTGCTGTTGCTGGTCTCGTTTGTTTTGTCTTGTTCACCATTTCCGGCTGCGACAGCGAACAGAAGTCATTTCCTGTTGACCGGCTGCGGGTTCGCCAGGGGGACGAACAATGTGCCCTGGCAGGACAGAAATTTCCCCACAAAGTGCGGATTGAAGCCGATGGACCGCTGCAATCCGGTTTCCTGAGTTCATCCCGTCCGCCGGCTTCCGGCAGAAAACTGAAAATCATTCCGGCTCCGGGATCTGATCTGAAAATATCTTCCTCTGAATTAACTACTGATGCCGGAGGTGCGGCATCATTCGATGTCTGGGCGGGGGGGAAAGTTGGGGATCAATACCTTAAAGTAATACCGGAAGATTCTCCGGAGAAAAACATTACCCTGCGTTTTATGGCAGGAATGAGTGTTTCCGGGGATCGCCAGCAGGCGGCGGCCGGCAAGGCGGCAGAACACCCGGTGGTAGTCAAACTTGCCTCTCCGGACGGGAAACCGGCGGTCAATGTTCCGGTTTTCTTTTCTTTTTCATCCGCGCCGGACGGCGAACCGGACGGAGCAAAAATTCTGCCGTCGCAGGTGCTTACCGATGCAAATGGAAATGCGTCAGCTACTATTGTGGCGGGCAGAAAAACCGGGGTTTACAAGTTCAATATTGAAGTAGCGGCTCCGGATAAAGGATTTTTTGTCCGCTCAACTGATTTCACTCTTTTCGGCTTGAATGTTTCAGGAGTGATTATTGCGGTGCTTGGCGGGCTGGCTATTTTTGTTTTCGGCATGAAAATAATGAGCGACGGTCTCCAGAAAGTGGCTGGAGACAGCATGAAAAAAATCCTTCAATTCTTTGCCAGCAACCGCTTTGTGGCGGTATTCGCCGGAGCCACGGTTACTGCGGTGATCCAGGCCAGCGCGGCTACTACGATTATGGTAATCGGTTTTATCAACGCCGGACTGCTGAACCTGCAGCAGGCGGTAGGGATCATTTTCGGTGCTAATATCGGTACCACGGTCACGGCTCAGATTATTTCGTTCAACCTGAGCGGTATCGCCTTGCCGGCAATTGCGCTGGGATTTCTTGTCACACTTTCAAAAAAGCGCACCGTTTGCGGCTGGGGGGAAACTATATTAGGTTTCGGACTGCTGTTTTTCGGTATGCAGATGATGAGTGAAGAGTTGAAGGTACTGGGAAAATTCCAGAATTTCATTGATTTTTTCAATCTGTTCGATTGCGCTCCGACTACTCCGGGTGGCTTTATGCCGTTCGGGGCGGTAATGGGGGCATTGGGAATCGGAATTGTAATGACGGTGCTTATTCAGTCAAGTTCCGCGGCAATGGGGGTGATTCTGGCACTGGCGGCTGGAAATCTGATCAATTTCTACACTTCGCTACCGCTGCTGCTGGGCACCAATATCGGAACCACTGTTACCGCCCTGTTGGCCGCCCTGGGGGCGAACCGGGTGGCAAAACAGGCGGCCCTGGCACATACTTTATTCAATTTGCTGGGGGCAATATTCATGATAGCATTGCTTTATGTCCCGTACGGTCCGCAGCGTACCCCGGTCTATCTCTATTTTGTCAATGCGATAACTCCGGGGGATGCGTTGGGAGTGGTTCCGCAGAATCTGGAGCGTCATATTGCCATGGCGCACACCTTTTTCAATGTGATAGTCACCGCATTGCTGCTGCCGTTCATACGTCAGTTTGTCTGGGTTTGCAACTGGATTCTTCCTGCCACCGAAAAAAGTTCTGATACCACCATGCTGGAACCTCATTTATTGTCCACCCCGTCTATCGCGCTGGAGCAGAGTGTATTTGCCATCCGCAAAATGCTGAAAATCGCCTGGAGCATGATTGACGACTCGGTAAACCGTTCATTTCTGCCCCGCAAATTGCCGATGGAACTGGTCAAGGATGTTGCCGAACGGGAGAACACCGTTGACACCATGCGTTCAGATGTGACCGATTATCTGGTGAAAATCACCCGCGGCGAACTCTCCGCTTCACAATCAGCCATAATACCTCTTTTAATGCACTGCAATAACGATGTGGAAAAAATCGGCGATCACGCTGATAACATACTTAAACTGACCGAAAGATCCCTGAAAAATGGAAAAGCATTCTCCGATACCGGCATGAAAGATTTGCGTAAAATGTGGGAAGTGCTGGATGAACAGGCACACAGTGTTATTAAAGCCCTGGGATCAACCAATCCGGAACTTGCAGCATCAGCACTCAAGAATGAGAAAAAGATCAATAAAATGGCCGATAAATATGAAAATGAACATATGGAACGCCTGCGCAAAGGCAATTGCCAGCTCTGCAACAGC
>CASECL010000225.1 GCA_949286445.1 uncultured bacterium
CGGCAATATGTTCACCGAAGTCAAAAAAATACTCATTTCCCGGTGTCATTTCCACCCGTGAGAATTTTTTTACTCTCTTCATTCGCCACTGCTGCCAGGCGTCGGCATCATAAACCGGTTCAACCAGACTCTTGCAATCTACGCTTCTCTTATGCAAAAATATCATGAATTTGCCCTTGAACTATTCCTGGATTCTGTTATCATTTTACGCAATACAGTAGCATTGTTACAGTTTTATTTCAATCCGGCAAATTTATGATTTTTGCATTTTCAATTTCCATACTGTCTTGTGCTCTGCTTTGCTAAACAGAGTGGGAAAATACAATGAATATTGACATTTTCTTCACCGTGAATATCTATTGCACCATGACGATTGGAGCAGCCGGATAATATGCCCTTTCAGACACTTTATCCGGCAATTCAATCCCCCCATTCAGTCAATCTTCCAATTCATGTTTTACCCGCTTTAACAATTCAGGGATATTTAATTTCTGGGGACATTTTGCCAGACAAGCTCCGCAGTTAATGCACGCCGAAGCCGGTGCCCCACGCTGAATCGGAGACATGGATACGGTGTAGTCAAATAAAGCCCGCTTTTTATTCCTGTGTACCAGATAATTATTATACACATAAGCAAAAATATAACCGATAGCCACATTGTGCGGGCATGGAATACACTGGTAACACCCGGTACAATCAATATGTCCCGGTGTTTCCCGGTACGTGCGAATCGCGGCTCCAAGAGCTTTGCGCTCATCCGGAGTAAGCATATCTGGTTTTGCTTTGGCGGCGTAACGGAGGTTTGCCTCCACATCACTCATAGACCCCATGCCGCTTACCGCCACACTGACCTCCGGAATATCCCAGAGATAGTCCAATGCCCACTCAGTGTCCGGTTTCTCCACGCCCGTGGAACGCAGTGCAGAACGCATATTATCCGGCAATTGAGCCAGAAATCCGGTGCGCAATGGTTTCATCACCGCCAGCCCCATGCCATTGGCCGCCGCATATTTCGGCCCCAGACATCCGGCCTCATATTCATAATCAAGGTAATTATGCTGAATCAGACAAAAATCCCAAGGCGCGGACTCAACCACCTCTTTAAACAACCCCAGCCGGTCATGAAAAGAAAAACCGGCAAAACGGATTTTTCCCTGTTCCTTGAGTTTCATAATTTTTTCAATCAGTTTGAACGGGATGACCTTTTCCTTCCATCCCCGGTGCATAATCATGTGGATGTGGTAAAAATCAATTACATCGGTTCCGATAACCCTCCGTGATTCATCAAACAATTTTTCAAAATCTTCCGGCTTTTCCATAACCCACCAGGGAGATTTTGAAGTAACATAAACCCGGTCCCGCCAGGCACCCCGGAGGGCCTTTCCCGCCACCGCTTCACTCTGACCGTCAAGGTAAACCCGGCCGGTATCTATATAATTTACTCCCCCCTCGATCGCCCGGTGGATCATCGCCACACTCCGGTCAACATCTACCGTTTTCCCGTCAGCAAGCATCGGCAGCCGCAGCAGTCCAAACCCCAGCGCGGAAACATTAACTCCGGTCCTCCCCATCGGACGGTATTGCATCCGGGGATTGAAATTCAGAACCGCTCC
This sequence comes from uncultured bacterium, assembly GCA_949286445.1. Taxonomy (GTDB): domain Bacteria; phylum Verrucomicrobiota; class Lentisphaeria; order Victivallales; family Victivallaceae; genus CASECL01. Next base: position 1,614 of record CASECL010000225.1, read on the forward strand.
CCGCGATTTATCTGCCTTGACACTTTCTGCTTTCAAAACAGAGCCTTTCCCCAATACCGCACTGGCTGCGGTAACCAAAGCCGCAGATTTCAAAAATTCACGCCGATTCATACAACGACCTCCTTCTTCAGCGGTTGAGTCCAATCAGAAACGCCGGATTTTTCCGCACCATCAAATCAATATTTTTCTGAGAAATTCCGGCAGACAGCAATTCTATGATACATGAACGCATCCCATCAATCGGATTTGGATTGCCCAACTGGCCGAGATCAGTGGAAATAAAACTGCGTTCCGGTACAGTTTGAACGTAATTTAAAAACTCAGTTTTGCTTTGCTGTTTAAATTGCGGATTTCCGCTTCCCGGCCCCCACAGCCGCGGCAAATAACAATATTCCACAAAAGCACCCAAATCAATCGCACGCATAATTTGCTCCCGGGACAGTTTCCAGATCAGAGAATTAACATGGGTGACTACAAATTTTTTTACACCAATATCTTTTGCCTTGGCCGCCAGTATCAGACTCTCCTGAGGCGAACTGTGACCGGTGGCAAAAATAATATCTGCTTCCGCGCAAATTTCCATTACTTTTACCACTTCCGGAAACACCTTGCCCTGTTTATCCACCACCGGGATACCTTTCCCCGGAAGTTTATCGCATTGATACTGCCAATCGGCGGAAAGTGTCGGCATCCAGATGCAGCGGCATAAACCGCCGGAAGTTTTGACTGCCTGCTCAGCTGTAAAGACATTGATTTTACCGCCATAAGTATGATTCATGCAAATACTGCCGAAAACTTCAAAGTCAGGCAGCATTTGACGAATCAGGTAAGCCCGGTCATGGCAACTCCAGTAATTTGATTTGTACATGACGGCCCGGTATCCGGAATCTTTTGCCTGCCGGGCCAGGGTAAACTCATCAATACACCGGGGACGGGTATCCGGCAGGCAATGAATATGAATATCACAAACACCTTTCAGAATGGTGTCAGAAGCAGTATTTTCCGACCTTATGCCTGCGGCAGAAACGGAAGATACCTTCATCGCGCTGCCAATAAACGCCGCACCTCCGGCAAGGCCGATTGTTTTAAGAAAATTCCGTCGATTCATAATTAAATCCGTTTACCCAGTAAATATGCCTGTTCCGGATATCCGGTATGCCTGACCGCCCCGGCCAACCATACTCCCGGAACAATAATTTGTCCGGCATCTTTCCAGCCCAGATATTTCAACAGTACCTGATAATGTGAAATAATCGGCTGAGCTTCCGAAGCAGAACTGTTGGCGTAAGTCATTATCAATACTGCCTTTTTAGGTACATGAATTTGTCCATTGATTGCATAGAAGCGGTCAATTACCGCCTTTATCTGGGCTGAAATACCAAAATAGTACATCGGGGTGGCAAAAACCACCAGATCCGAATCAATTATATTTTTCCGGACAAACTCAAAATCATCCTTGAAGACACATTCACCATTCATGTTGCATTTGTTGCAGCCAATGCAGGGGTGAACACTTTTAAACGCCGCATCAAAACGAACAACTTCATGTCCCGCTTCCATTGCTCCCCGGATAAAGTGTTCTGCAAGCGTATTGGAATTACCATTCTTCCGGGGACTTCCGGTTATAACCAATATTTTCATTTTTCCTCTCTTTCTTTCAGCCGAAACAGCAGAAATATTCAACACTCCGCTACCGGATAAAGCCGCTCCGGCAGCAACCGTCAATGAAATTTTCAGAAAATCACGCCGGTTCATCATGGTTTTTCCGGCGTTTTTTCAAGACTGAAAGTTACTTTAAGCCGGTCTCTCTTCCGGAAAAACTTCAAATCTTTCTGTTCTATTTTTCCCAACAGAACCAGTTTTTCCGAATAACGGAAATCCCGGTAGAAAACCGCCAGGTTACCCCAGGGGGCATAATAGGCAATGTCCCCGGCTTCCGGAGTGAAACCGTCAGGTGATCCGGCAACAGAGATTTTTTCCGGCAAAACCGCGATTTTTTCCGTGGCATTGTAATCTTCCAGCGTCAGAGTCAGCGGCAGACGGGAGACAAAATCCCCCGCCGCGGCATTGTCATACATAACCGCGGTAAGATGAATGTCATCAAACTGTATTTGCACTTTCTGTTTCATGGTTTTCACCTCTTTTTCATCAACTCCCGCCGAACTTTCCGCCCTGCCGCAGGAACTCAAAATAAAAAGCAAAACAGATAACATCCAGCTGCAATAATACTTCATTGTCCTGCTTCTCCCCGGTAAAATATTTTCATTCCCATTTCCGGCACCAGCGGTTTCTGATCCAGCAGCTCCAGTTTTCTTACCATTTCCAAGGTAGTCTGCTTGTATTTCTGAAAATGCGGCGTTTTAATATGTCTTTCGTAAGCGGCGGGGTCGGCGTAAATCTCCAGAATTGTAATCCGCTCCGGATGCTCCTTTTCCTGCATGGAATACATCATGTAAACCCCTTCTTCACGCGCCATCGATGCCCTGCCGCATTCCGTAGCCAAAGCGATATATTCCTCCAACCGGTCAGGATCAACCTCAATTCTGGAAATACGCACTATGCTCTGAGTGTCAAGTTTTTTCCCTTCTGAAACCTCAGGCATATTTTCCTGCCCCACCGGATAATTGCCTGATTGATTTTTTTCTTCTCCGGACATATTACAGCTGCCTTGTTTATCCGGCGGCGGAGTCTGGCATGATGCCAGAATGAAAACCGCCGCCGTAAATAAATATGGTAAATAAAATTCAAGCTTCATTCGTTTCATGCTCAAACTGCCGACACATCACTTCCCGGCAGTGGCACGTTGATATTCCGCATCGGAAACCGGTTCCAGCCAGGTATTTTTATTAGTCGCCGGATTGCATTCTACCGCCAGATGCGCAAACCATTTATCCGGAGCCGCGCCATGCCAGTGATCCACATCCGGAGGTATCTCCACCACATCTCCCGGCAGTAATTTTACGGCCTCTTTGCCCCGTTCCTGATAAAAGCCAACGCCTCCGACGGCAATCAGCATCTGGCCGCCGGTATGGCGGTGCCAGTTGTTGCGGCAGCCCGGCTCAAAGGTGACATTGGCCACCGGAACATTGAGTTTTTTATCTTTTGTCAATGGAGCCAGATAGGATTTGCCGCTGAAATACCGGGCATAAGCACTGTTTTCACCGCCGCGGGGAAACGGACTTACAGTATTACTTTGGACAAACTCCAAAATCTGCTTGATCCCGTTATCGGTAACTCCATTGTTTTTGGCTATGGCAATGTGAGAAGCCAGCTGGCTGTCCACTCCATCCATGGCGGCCAATGCGGCCACCGTGGCGATTTCCCGGGTGCGCCAATCCAGATTGTCCCGCCCGAAAATATCGCCGAAAAGGTGGGCTTTCAGATATTCATCAATCGCCGGAGCAAAATCAAACAACGCTCCTTTTACCGGTGCTCCGCAAAGTCTGGTCTGATTGACGGTGCCAAATTCAATACTTTTCCCTGCCGGCATGGGTCCGGGAACTTTGCCGGCCGGATCATTAATACCTTTACTTTTCCGTTCTTCCAGCAATGTCATAAAGTTATTCAGCGCATTCAGACTGCGGGGAAAACCGCAATAGGCGTAGAGCTGAACCAGTATTTCCTTGATTTCATTAACACTCAATCCGGCTTCCAGCCCGGCGGTCAACGCCTTTTTCAGTTCCGGCATATTCCCCCCGGCAGTGTACATGGATATTGCCGCAATCTGTTTTTCTCTATCACTTAAACCATTCATATTTTCTCCTCCATAAGCACTTTTTCCTGAGAGCAGCA